>JAEUUR010000095.1 GCA_016787465.1 Saprospiraceae bacterium
AGCAACGAATGTTTGAGGCGCCAGCCGCGACGTGATTTCAAAAAAGAGCGGAACACTTTGAGCGGGCAAGGTAAACTCGAAGGTTGCCGACTGTCCGTTAGCGATACTATCGAGCCCAGAACGGAAACGAATTGAATAGAAGGGTGTGAAATTCGGATTCCTGACCAGGTATTGCAAACCTTCCGGCGATGTATAAATGGAGTTGTTTGCCGGTTGTGTCGCCAATATGCCGCTCGGTAACTGAATAGCCGTGTAGATGAGTTTAGCACTGCAATTGTTGGTTACCCTGATTTTATACGTATGACGTTGCTGCTGATCTTTGGTAATACTAAGGATGTCGTATTTTATACATCCATTTACCTTGGTTTCGCAAGCAGCTTCTTCCCGTACAATGACGTCGAAACAACAGTTCGCACTGCTGCCACAGCTATCCCGGCCGGTATAACACACTTTGGTCATGCCCGGCGGGAATAAACTTCCAGAAGAAAATCCTTGCGTAAGCGTCCATTCGATGCCCGGGCATACACAATCGGAAACAGCGGTGGGAAGGTTGTAGTTTACCGTCACCTGGCCGGTTCCGGGAATGGTGATTATATTGACGTTGAACGGGCAGGTTACTGTTAAGTCAGAAGGTTCAAGCGTCACATATTCCAAGGTGTAGGTAACGATGGTGTCGCAGGTATTTCCAATGCCGGGTTCAGTCACCGTAACGATGCCGGGTTGCGTATAATTTTGCCCTGCAATCGTAACTGTTTCCCCATTACAGAATGAAATCGTTTCCGAACGTGTGGGAAGATCGCGAAACTCCAGCACGTAAGTTACGATCACATCACAATCTCCTGCGGTTGAAATAATGGTGTCGAGCACCGTGCCTGGCTGGGTATAAATTTGCCCGCCGATGGTTACCGTTTGTCCCGGACAGAAGGTAATCAATTGGTTGTCGGATTGATAAGGCAGCCAATCGAGGTGATAGGTTACCAGGGTATCGCATCCGCCTCCGGAACCCGGTATAAACAACTCCACATCGCCGGGCTGCGAATAGGTGGTTCCTCCAATCGTCACGGTGGTTCCCGGACAGAAAAGCAGGTCTTCTTCGCGGGTGAATGTCGGAAGCCATGTCAAAATATAACGCAACGTGGAATCGCAATCGCCATTTTGGCCGGGCAGTATCACATCAACGGAGCCAGGGTCGGTGTATTCCTGGCCGTTGATGAACACGGAGCCGCCCTGACAAAATGAAATGTTTTCCGTTAATATTACCTGCGGCAAAAAGTGAATATTATACCAAAGCAGGGTGTCGCATCCGTTCGAACTGGTGCTAAGCAGGGTGTCTTTCACCGTCACTTCGGAATCATAATAAGCTCCATTGATAAAAACAGAATCGCCGGGGCAAATAAACACATCATCGAACCTGAAAGGCTGGGGCAATTGCTGGAGAAAATAAAATACGATGGTATCGCAGCCTACCACACCCGTAACCGTATCCTTTGCCAGTCCGGAATCCCAGTATTCAACGCCATTGATCGTGATAGTATCGCCTGGGCAAAACCGCACGATTTCATTTCGGTTTTCGTACGGAAGATCGTCTATAAAGAAGGTGGCAATGGTATCACAAGCGCCGTTCAGGCCGGGTAAAGTTTGCTGGAACGTACCTGCCTGGTTAAAGGTGAATCCTTTGATGGTCACCGAACGGCCTGGACAAAATGCGCCGTTGAAAACCTGGGTAGGCGCAGGCAAAACAGTCACCTCTACCGTATCTGTTTGGCGGAATCCGCAATCATCAGTTACCGTAACACGGAATTGGCCGCTGAAATTTACAAGGGTGAAAGGCGTCACCGCGCCGTTCGACCATTGGTATTTGTAAAACCCGGAGCCGGCATTGAGCAATGCACCTGTTCCGGCACACACTGTTTGGTCCGGGCCCAGGTTTAAAGTTGGGAACTGAGGATATTGAATCGTGTATATTTCCAGGTTGTTGGCATAATTACACTCTTCGTTGTCAGGAGTTGGGTAATCATTCGGATCAATGGGTGTTACAGCGCCGGCAGCAACATTCACCAGCGCATAAATTACATCACCGGGTTCTACATTGGCATCACCCAGTTTGGGCGTTATATCAAGCAACGTTCCCTGGTGGCAGCTATCGCCGCTCACGGGGTTGAAGCTGAAATTGTAAATCCGGTCGGCGGCTGTCGTAAAAGGATTTCCGTTATAAAATGATATGTTTAACTGATCCAGGCTGCCGCCGTCAAGGTCACAAACCTGATATTGCAGGTTTATTTTGCCATCCACACATTGCAAGCCTGTAATCGTCAGTTCAAAATCATTGCCTTGCGGGCATGGGTCGACGGGGGTATCGCAGGAAGGACAAACCTGGTTCAAAGGCAATTCTACATCCAGAATCGGAGGATTGACTGGTACGGAAGTGGCTGTGCTGAATACGGTGGTAAACTCAGCAATGTACCGTTGCGGGTTGGCAACCTGGAAAGACGGCACCATCAGGGTATCAACAAGGCCACACGTATCGGTAAAAACGCCGTTGCTCAGCAATTTCCACAAAAAAACATCCGCGTTACCTGTGGTTCCCAATCCGGTAAAGTACAGGGAATCATTCATCACAACAGCCTGATTAGGCGCCAGGTCTCTTAAAAATACGGATCCATTTGCAGGGCCATCGGTTACTTTTCTGCCCCACACAGGAACGCCTTGTTTGTCTGTTTTAAATGCAAAATGTTCATTGCCGTTTCTCTGGCCATAGATCAAATAGCCGTCGGGCAGGTTGAGTAGTTTTAAAACGCCGGAAAGGATATTGTACTGTCTGACCCATTGGATGTTTCCGTTCAAGTCTGTTTTTTGCAGATACAAAGTATCGTTGAGTACGCCGGAGCCCAGGCTGCCTTCCTGGGTGCCGCCGTATGCGGATATCAAGGAAGTGTCGCCATCGGAGATCAGATCGCGCCCGTAGGTAGAGGTAGGAGCAAGCGTATCGAGGTGGTTCATGTGCGCCCAAATGGGTTCGAGGGTGCCTGGATCAACCTGCATCAACAATTGCCGGCGTGCATTTACGAAGGTGTTATAGCGGCTGGTAGCCCATCCTGTCACGTACAAATCGCCGTTGATGGAGATTATTTTACTAAAAACATCGGAATAGAGGTATTCATAACGTTTGGCCAACCCGAGGTTTGGAATGCCCGTTGCCCTGTTGATTTCGATAATCTCTGCGTCGCGCTCACTACTGGGCAGCAAACTGTTTTGGCAAAGTAAAAAATTGCCGCCAGGGGTTATCTCCACAATACCGGCAACCGTGGGGTTGTTACTGGCAATAGAATGTGCCCATAAAAAAGTGTTGGTGTTCGGATTGTATCGGAAAACAGCCCCTTTGGTAAGGCCGCTCACACCTTGTGTGCCGCATCCGACAATCATGCCTTCCGAGTCCTCGATCATTTGGGCCGGCGTCATCGGTTCGAATGCATTGATTTGAAATCCGCGGGTCCAGATGGTCGCGCCGTTCAGCGCCATTTTGCGGATAAAGGTTTGATTGTTGTTTCTTCCAGTCAGGTAAATGTAACCGTCAGAAGCATGCAGGATAGCGGTAGCGTATTCAACGCCGGTTTCACTGCCTAACGTGTGATAAAAGGTTGGTGAAATACAAAGGCTGTCTTGACCGAAAAGCAGCGCGGTGTGCAAAACAAAGGCAAGCACAACCAGCATGTGTTTGGTTGTATGGATCATAAGTAACCGAGTTTGGAATGTGAAGAATGTTGTTTAATGCCTGTCAAACATACAACAAGCTATTTCAAGCTTCCCGATCAAAAAAGGCATTTGTCGGGCAGGTGATTATTTTTAGTAATACCATACTATAAATTGGGTAGCCGTTTCAACCTTCAAACTTGGCCCCTTCAGGTTGCCGGTATGGCTGAAACGGAATCTTTAACAACGTGCCGATATTGGCTTGCTCCTCCGGAGCCATGTGGGTATCAATTCCGAACACGATTTGGCGGTTTTCCATTTCAGCATAAGTACCAAAGAGCCGATCCCAAACAGAAAAAATATTGCCATAGTTTGTATCGGTAAAAGGCAACACATAGTGATGATGTACGCGGTGCATGCGTGGCGTAACGATCAAAAAGCCGAGTATCTTTTCAGCCCAAACCGGGAAATTAACATTGGCGTGGTTGAACTGTGAAAGCGCTGCCGACATCGATTGGTACAACATAATCAGGTACATAGGCGCACCTGCGAGTACGGCAGCAACTGTGGTAAATGCAAAACGGATCACACTCTCTCCAGGGTGGTGCCTGTTCGCTGTGGTCGCATCCACATTCGGATCGGTATGATGAACCAGGTGAAAACGCCACATCCATTTCACTTTATGTTCCATCCAGTGCGCAGCGTAAGCGCCAATAAAATCGAGCAGCAACAAACCCACGAAAATAAAAACCCAAAGCGGCATTTCAGGCAGCCATTGCAAAATTCCAAACTGATGTTCTATGGCCCAATCGCTGGATTTTAACAAAATTACTGCCATCAGAAAATTGACAAGCACCGTTGTAAAGGTAAAAAACAGGTTGATACCGAAATGTTGTGCTTTGTTATATCGAGCGCGATAAAACGGCAACCCAAATTCCAAAACCATAAAAAAAGTAAGGCCACCCAACAAAATGATGCTGCGGTGGGAGGAAGGAATTTGGCTGAAATAATCGACAATAGATTCCATGTGCGGGCAATTTTAAAACACGAAATTAAACCGACAACGCGATATTTTGGTTGACTACACCGGAATTTGTCGAACTTCGCAGTTCAAGAACTTGTTTAGGGGAAAAGCAGCCGCTTTCCCAACTACTGACTACACGGACAAATGAATCTACCAGAACTTTCGCTACGCAGGCCGGTCATGGCGACCGTATTCAGCATTCTGATCGTCTTTTTTGGCGCTATCAGTTACCAATTTCTTGGCGTGCGTGAATACCCGGCTATCGACCCGCCGAATATCAGCGTCAGAACCAACTACACCGGCGCCAACGCGGAAGTTATTGAAAGCCAGATCACTGAACCCCTCGAACGGGCCATTAACGGTATCGCCGGCATTCGTACCATATCCAGTACGTCTGCCCTTGGTGTAAGCAACATCAGCGTAGAGTTCGACCTGGGTGTGGAGTTGGAACAAGCAGCCAACGACGTGCGCGACAAAGTCAGCCAGGCTTTGAGAAGTTTACCTCAGGATATTGATGCGCCACCGGTGGTAACCAAAGCCGACGCCAGCGGCGACCCGATCCTTTTCGTCCCGATTCAAAGCAGTTCAAGAAGTATCATGGAGCTTTCGGATTATGCAGAAAACGTAATTCGGGAAAAAATTCAAACCATACCCGGCGTGTCGGCAGTAAACGTATTTGGTTCCAAACTACCGGCCATGCGTTTGTGGATGGACCCTCAAAAAATGGTGGCACACAACCTGACGCCCCAGGATGTAGTGGTAGCCCTCAGCCGGGAAAACGTGGAATTACCAGGCGGAAAAGTGCGTGGCGACGCCACCGAACTTACGGTAAAAACATTCGGTCGACTGCAAACAGAAACGGATTTCAATGATATGATTATCCGGCAAAGCGGCGCCAGCACCATTCGATTCCGCGATATCGGAGAAGCTATTCTCGGGCCTGATAATGAAGAAACCGGCGCCCGGAGAAACCTGGTTCAGGGCGTTTCCCTGGCAGTAATCCCACAGCCTGGATCTAATTGGGTGGAAATTACCAACGAATTTTACCGGCGGTACGAACAAATCCAAAAGGAACTGCCTTCCGATATCGTTATGAGCGTCGGCATCGATAAAAGCAGTTTTGTACGCCGCGCCGTAAGCGAAGTATCTGAAACCGTATTTATCGCCGTAGGACTGGTGGTGCTTATCATCTACTTCTTTTTCAGGAACTGGATCGTTGCCTTGCGCCCGCTGATCGATATTCCGGTATCCCTGATCGGCGCGTTTTTCATCATGTACCTGTTCGGGTTCAGTATCAATGTACTCACCCTGCTGGCAATTGTACTTGCCACCGGATTGGTTGTCGACGACGGCATTGTGGTTACTGAAAATATTTTCAAAAAAATGGAAGCCGGCATGGATAAGTGGACGGCTGCCAGAGAAGGTACCAAAGAAATTTTCTTTGCCGTAATCAGTACCTCCATCACCCTGGCCGTCGTATTTATTCCTGTGATTTTCCTGGAAGGTTTCACCGGCCGGTTGTTTCGGGAGTTCGGCATCGTTGTAGCCGGCGCCGTGTTGATTTCTGCATTTGTTTCTCTGACCTTAACGCCGGTTTTGAATGTCAAACTCGGAGGTAACGTGCATAACCACGGATGGTTTTACAATTTCACAGAACCGTTTTTCAAAGGAATGGATCGGGTATATGGCAATGCACTCAGGTCGTTCATGCGCTGGCGCGGCGTAAGCCTGCTGATGCTTTTTGGTTGTTTTGGTTTGATCTGGTATTTTCAAGGACAAATCAAAAGCGAATTGGCGCCTCTGGAAGACCGGAACATCATTCGGAGCAATGTAACCGCACCGGAAGGCACCGACTTTGACCGTATGGAATACATCATCTACGACCTTGCCAAAACAATCATGGACTCCATTCCGGAACAACGCATGGTGTTTGGAATCACGGCGCCTGGGTTCGGCGCGGCAAGTACGAATTCAGGGTTTGTGAGCCTGTTGCTTAAAGACCCCTCGGAAAGAGACCGGAGCCAGATGGAAATTTACAACCAACTGTTGAAAATAACCAAACAGAAGCCGGCCGCACGAGTCTTCCCTAACCAGGAACAAACCATCACGGTGGGCTTCGGACAGGGGTTGCCCGTTCAGTTTGTGTTACAAAACTTGGATTTTGAAAAACTCAAAAAGGTCGTTCCAACGTTTCTGGAAGAAGCTCGTAAAGATCCTGTTTTTGCCAACGTGGATGCTAACCTGAAATTTAACAAACCAGAATTGCAGGTAGTGATCGATCGTTTGAAAGCAGCAGAATTGGGTGTGAATGTGTTGGATGTGAGCCAAATGCTTCAGTTGGCATTGTCCGGACGGCGCTTTGGTTATTTCCTTCAAAATGGCCGCCAGTACCAGGTAATTGGCCAGGTAGATCGCAGTAACCGCGACGAACCGCTCGATCTGGCCGGTTTGTATGTACGCAACAACCGCGGTCAGATGGTGCAACTCGATAACATCGTACATTTTGATGAAACCAGCAATCCACCCCAACTATTTCACTACAACCGCTACAAATCAGCGACCATCAGTGCAGCACTTGCGCCCGGGCGCACCTTGGGCGAAGGCATCGAAGTAATGGAAAATATCGCTGCGAAACTGCTCGATGAATCGTTTGACACCGACTTGAGCGGCCCTTCCCGCGATTTCAAAGAATCCAGCGGCAATACCTCCTTTGCATTTATGCTTGCCTTGGCGCTGATTTATTTGATCCTTGCCGCGCAATTTGAAAGTTTCCGCGATCCGTTTATTATCATGCTAACCGTACCGCTGGCTATTGCAGGAGCGTTCCTCAGCCTCTGGCTGACCGGCAACACCATGAATATCTTTTCACAGATCGGTATGATCATGTTGATCGGCCTGGTAACCAAAAATGGAATCCTGATCGTTGAATTTGCCAACCAAAAACGAGATTCGGGCATGGACAAACGCAAGGCCGTTCAAGAGGCCTCTCAGGCCCGCTTGCGCCCCATCCTCATGACTACCTTGGCCACTGTACTCGGCGCTTTGCCCATCGCATTGTCGCTTGGCGCAGCCAGTGCCAGCCGTATCGGGCTAGGTGTGGTGGTGGTAGGCGGATTGTTGTTTTCGTTGTTGCTCACCTTGTTCGTCATTCCTGCCATGTATACTTTCATGAGCGGAAAAAGAAGAGGGAATGCCCCCTGGGTGCATCCGGAACAACACAATGGAGCGGAAAACGCAGAATGAGGCCTTAAGAATCAGATATACTTCGCGCTGCCAAGTTTTGAGCATGGCCTTCGGCCCCAGTCATTGAAAAGCAGCGCTCTGTATGACAGTCTATGCACTAGACTTGCCGGCGTGTAGAATAATTCCTTCTGCGAAATCCATCAATCAGGTAAATCCGCGATCAGAGGTTGCCGGCGAAATAATCCAATTCGGCGCTTACCCTGGTGATACTAAGCCGAACGGTTTGGTACGAATTCGGGAACAGATTGTCCAAAATACCGGCAATGCGTTTGTCGTCGCCCATACTCAATTGGCCGGAGTAAAGGATTTCTGCCAGTGCATTGGTGATACAGCATTTGGTGAAGTTTCCCAGATGTTTGGCGGATAAGGATTCGAAAAAATCAATGCCGCTCAATTCAGGAACACGTTTGTATCGATTTGAAATGCCGGTAATTACCCCTTCCTGTTCGGTTCCATGGAATTTTTTGATGAGTTCGGGGTAGTCGATAAACAATTGACCCAGTTCTCTGGCAATGTCGTTTTTCTCTCTTAACCGCGAGGCATTTGAACTGAAGCCTTGCGATTTTTTCCTGCATATCCCGAAGCTGATTTCCAGTTCGGCAATACGCATCATGATTTCTCTTTCATCCTTTTTAGGCTTGAAATTTTCAGCGCCCAGTCCTTCCATAGAACTGATAATCATGGTCAGATTCTCGCGGATGCGATTCTTTTCTCTTCGATAATCTTCATCAGAAATAATACCACGCACCTTTTCACTTTCGATCTGGCTGTACCGGCCTTTGTTCAGAATCACTTCCGGTGTGAAGCGGGCGTAATGTGTGTTGACAAATTCACTCAGAAGAGAAAGCGTTTTTTCTATCTCGTCTTTACCAATCAACTCTAACAGTTGGTTGTATATCAATTTGTTATCCATCATTTTCATTTTAACCATGTAAAAGTAATTTGCTGGGATGAATTTTTCATGAGATCAAAATAAAAAAGCAGATAGCTTATGACTACCTGCTCAAGAATGTCGATGATTATTGGCGAAACGAAACGGGGCACCGAAGACAATTAGGGGGAAAAATTCTTTAAATTTTCTGAAATAATTACTCCAGAAAACGAGGCATTTCTTCGGCGATTAAAGGGGCACTCACACAAGCGGACTGATACCCAAGAAAGGTTGTGGTGAGGAGACCAGCCCTACCCCCCAGACGGACTGGTCCCTCGCCCACGTGTTTAAGACCGCATTCGGCCTTAAAAAAGTTACTCGGTAGTTTTCCCGAAGTATCTTCGGTTGTAGTGGCAACGGATTATTAGCCAACCACAATTTGGTATTGCTTTTACAGGACAACTACTGTGCCAAAAAAAGGTCTTTTAATTCGCCGAAATAGATAAAAATAACATATTTAAACAAAACGTTAATGTTTTAAATTTATGATAATCAACGAATTGAGACCAAATTGACACGCCCGGACAATTTGTCAGATATACAAACACTGGCACACACTTTGATTAATCCAGAGTGGGTGTGGGCGTGCGTGTGGGTGTGAGTGCTTCTCGCTCGCCTAAGGCTCGCTTCCATAATCCAGTATCCAGTATCCAACATCAAGAATCCAGCATCCAATATCAAGTATCAAGCCATGCAAACAGGTACCATTTCAGTTCAGACGGAGAATATCTTTCCTATCATCAAAAAGTTCCTCTATTCCGACCATGAAATTTTCTTGAGGGAACTTGTTTCCAACGCAGTTGATGCAACCTCCAAACTTCAGATCCTGGCACAGCGCGGAGAAGTGAAGGGTGAAATCGGCGACACCCACATCGAGGTAATTCTGAATCCGGAAGAAAAACAGATTATCGTCAGAGACCGCGGCATCGGCATGACTGAAGAGGAAGTGCTCAAATACCTGAATCAGATTGCATTTTCCAGTGCCTCCGAATTTTTGGAAAAATACAAAGACAGCAGCATCATCGGCAATTTCGGTTTAGGATTTTATTCAGCATTTATGGTGGCCGACCGGGTGGAGGTACTTACTAAATCGTGGAAGGAAGGCGCCGAAGCCGTAAAATGGTCGTGCGACGGCAGTCCGGAATATGCGCTTGAAAAAATTGAAAAGGCAGAACGCGGCACTGATATCGTGTTGTACGTAAATGAAGAAAACAAAGACTTCCTGGAAAAATTCAAATTGGAAGGATTGTTGGAGAAATATTGCAAATTTTTACCCGTTGAAATCCAGTTCGGCACCAAAAAAGAATATTTCGAAACCGGCGAAGGCGACGACAAAAAATCAGAATCGCGCGATGTCCCCAACATCATCAATGAAACCAAACCGGTCTGGAAAAAGCAACCGACCGAACTTCAGGACGAAGATTATCTTTCTTTCTACAGGCAACTTTACCCCATGTCGGCAGAGCCGATGTTCTGGATTCATTTGAACATCGATTATCCTTTCAACCTTACCGGCGTGTTGTACTTCCCGAAACTGGGCAATGCCATGGAGGTTACGCGCAACAAAATTCACCTCTATTGTAACCAGGTGTTCGTGACCGACGATGTGCGTGACATCGTGCCTGAATGGCTGTTGTTGTTGCATGGCGTTATTGATTCGCCGGATATTCCGCTGAATGTATCGCGCTCTTACCTGCAATCCGACGGCAATGTCAAAAAGATCAGCGAATACATTACCCGCAAAGTAGCAGACAAGCTCAGCGAACTGTTTAAAAACGACCGCGTTGCATTTGAGCAAAAATGGCGCGACCTGGGTGTTTTCGCCAAATACGGATACATCTCCGATAAAAAATTCGAAGAACGCGCAGCCAGCTTCATGTTGGTGGAAAGCCTCAAAGACGGCTTTTTCCTCCTGAACGATTACAAAGAAAAAATCACACCGAACCAGACCGATAAAAACGGCAAACTGGTAGTGATTTATAGCAACGATCCTGAAGGACATCATGCGCAAATTCAAGCCGCTCAACAACGCGGACTCGACGTCTTGCGCCTCGATACCGTACTGGATAACCACTGGATTCAACACCTGGAATATCAATCGGGCTTAGGCTTCTCCTTCGTACGGGTAGACTCCAACACCCCCGATCAGCTGGTGGAAAAGGACGATAACCGCCCATCGGTACTTTCGGATCAAGAACAGGAAAACGTCAAAAACCTGTTTCAGGAAGCAGCAAAAAATCATATCGGCGCTTCGGTTCAACTCAGCGCTCTTTCGCCCGAGGAACAACCTGTATTGGTCACCAAACCTGAATTTATGCGCCGAATGAAAGAAATGCAGGCAATGCATGGCATGGGAGGCCTCGGCGACTTCCCGGATAGTTTCAATGTAGTGGTTAACAGCAACCACCCAGTTATTGCCGGCAAACTGCTCCAACTCGATGATGCGCAGGCGCAAGCCGATCTCAGCCAATATTTACTCAACCTGGCCTTGTTGCAGCAGGGTATGCTTCGCGGTGAAGGGTTGACGAATTTTGTGCAAAAAACCCTGGAAAAAATCGGTTAGAACCAACAACTGTTATCCCTCCATTTCAAACACCTGAGTCGCCCGGCTCAGGTGTTTTTTTTGTTGCCTCAAATGAAGTCCATGATTTTTACGTAAGGGGTGCAACAAAAATTGAAACTTGTGCACCATCATAATAAACCTGCTAAAAACCGTCGTTATACCAAAATCAGTACCGGAACTTTGGCTTCATCCTGCAAAATCCGCTTTACGGTTTGCGCAGTTGATGCAGGGTGAAGCCTCTTCGGTTCAGGAAACACCCAACCCAGCACACACTACCCGCTAACGCATGAAAGATCGACCACTGCTGCAACTCCTTCAACAATGCCAAAAAGGCGACTCGAGCGCACAAAAGAAATTGTTTGAAGGGTACAAAAATCGCCTGTTCGCCGTATGCCTGCGTTATGCCCGCGATCGCGCAGAAGCGCAAGACATACTTCAGGAAGCTTTTGTATCTATTTTTCGCGACCTGCATCAGTTTTCCGGCGAAGGCGCCTTTGATGGCTGGCTGCATCGCGTAACCGTTAGAGCAGCGCTGCAACATCTGCGCAAAAGAAACGTGCTGCGCTTTGCAGTCGATTATGACGACATGCCAACCGACGCACGCAGTCTCACCCCTGATACCGATCTAAACCATGAAGCCATTCTAAAAATGGTGCAACAACTGCCCGACGGTTACAGGGCTGTTTTTAACCTGCATTGCATGGAGGCCTTTTCTTATACTGAAATTGCTGCCGAACTCGGCATCAGTGAAAGTTCTGTTCGGTCGCAATACTCAAGAGCGTGCAAGCAATTGCGCGGTTTGCTTGAACATTTGTTAATCAGTTAACCCCACCCTACCCCTTCTCTAAAAACTTAAGAATTGAAGAAAATGGAAAATTCTACACCGAATTCTGATTTTGAAAAGTTCCTGCGCAACCAATTGCAGCAGGTAAATGATACGCCCGATGATGTACTTTGGAGCAAAATTGCAGCTGCGCAGAAAAAACCCAATTTGTGGATGAAATACCGCAAATATGGTTGGTATGCAGCAGCAGCGACAGCCCTGATCATCACAACAACGATCGCGCTTTTAGTGCCGGCGAAGCAAGGCGCCAACTCCGGTTTGACTGCCGTTCCTGAGCAACGAAGTGAAGAGCGATCTGAAACACCGTTTGAGAACACCAATGACGAAGCGACACTGTCACCCAGCGTTCAAAAAGTGAACACAAAAGCAACCCTACCCAACCTGAGTTACATTCCCAACTTTGGGCCAAGGGTGAACAGTGTGCCGGGAACGGCCGTACGATTCAGTGCCAAAGAAGGCATTGAATACAAAGATCCGGTTTCCGGAACCCGGTTGTCGATCCCGGCTGGCAGTCTTGTTGACAAAAACGGGAATGCTGTATCCGGCACAGCAGATCTGTTCTTCCGTGAATATCGCACCATCGCCGATTATCTGGCATCCGGACTTCCCATGCATTATTCCGACACCCGCGGGCAATTTTTCTTCAATTCCGCCGGCATGTTCGAAGTGCGCGTTTCTCAAAACGGCGAGCAGCTCCAAATGGCGCCAGGCCAAAACTACGACCTGACCTTCGTGCCAACCACCGAACTCGAAAAAGTAAGCCTGTATTACCTCGAAGACGAAAGCAAGGAATGGCGCTTTGTACCGGACCAGGCTTTCGGGCAAGCCGAGGCTAAACAACCTCCGGTAGCGACCGAAAATGAAGCCGTGCAAGGAGCCGCCAAACAACGCGACAATGATTGTTTGCCCGATCCGTACGAGGTTTCAGGCATCGGCAGGGTGAGCTTCGGCATGCCTGAAAGCGCAGAAGAAATCCAAAAAGCAATCCCAGTTCACGAAATGATCAAAATTGGTGTCAAAACCGGTTATGACCTGGCAACAGGCAAATTGGCTATGCCCCGCTGGTTTCTGAAAAACCCGTACCTCACCGACGAACAATTGTTGTTCAGAATGGAAAGCGGAACTGTCCAAATTAAAAAACACCGCGACAAAGTAAATTTGTTTTTCCCTGAAGACCTCGATAAGTATTTCACGGAACTGGATGCATTCAAAAATTGCTACTTTTCATTCAATGCCGACTCCCTGGGTGGCGGCCGAAATTCCAAACGGATAGGCTCAATAAGCGACGAATACTGGCAACGTGTAGTGGTTGAACACGTAAGAGGCAATGAATGCGTAGTTACCTTGTACGACGGAAAAGAAGGGCAACTTCAATTCCATGCGTTATTGAGAGGTAATGTTGAAAATAAAAAATTCGAACCGGAAAAAGTGATGGCCGAATACAACAAACTGCGCATCAAACGTCAGGAAGATTTTGCCATGAAAAACAGGGCTCTGCGTTTTTTTCTGCATGCAGCAGCACCCTTCAAAACCCAGGAAGAATGGTGCCAGTCTAACTTTGAATGGTTGGAATATTTTGAAAAAAACCATGCCACCATGGAAAAGCGTTATGCAAAACTGATGGAACAAGGTTATGGCGATAACGATGAACTCGCGGCTAAAGTTTGGAAAGACTGGAAACAACAATTGCGCAACATCAAATTCAGTACCCAACAAGCGGTAGCTAGAAACGGGCGGTCGCAGTCAATTCAAAACCTGGCTTATTCGATCAGTTTGTACAGGTTCGGAGTGTACAATTGCGATCAAATATTCCGCTTGAATGCCGGGCAAACGACCGAGTATGTGTTGGCCAGATACAACCTTCCCAATGGCGACAAGGTTGTTCCAGCAACCATCAGTATCATGGATAAAAGCGCTAAACTTTTTTTCTCGCAAAAAAACGCATTTAGCCTGTTGTATGTGGAAGGTCGCCTGCTCGATATTATTCTGACCGACAAAAACGGCAGGCAATATCACTTGCCTGCTGATCAGTACGCCCAGAAAAAAATGCACCGTGGCAGCGTCAATTCCCTCACCGTATCGGATATAACCGATAAAACAGATAGTCCGCAAGCATGGGCCGATTTGCTGGAGTTATAATAACCAGTAGCTGATCGTTATTGGTTGTTCGTTTGGTAGTATTCAGAAATTCATCAATAAAAACTGAGAACAAACAACGAACAACTAACAACAATCAACGAAATTTGCCCTGTGAATTTTCCGCTTCTTGTAGCCCGACGGTATTTATTTGCCAAACGCAGCACCAATGCCATCAACATCATTACCGGCATTTCGGTATTGGGTATGGCAATTGGCACCGCTGCGCTGATCCTGGTTTTATCGGTATTTAACGGGTTTGAAGACTTGCTCTCCGGCTTGTTTGGCCATTTCAACCCCGAATTAAAAGTGACCCCTGTTCAAGGGAAAACGTTTGAGATCGACAGCGCCACGCTCGCGCGCATACGTACGATGCCGGGCGTAGCCGTAGCCAGTGAAACACTGGAGGAAATTGCCTTTTTCGAATATGAAGGATCGCAGGATTTTGGCGTTTTAAAAGGTGTCGACAGCCTGTTTGCCGCCGTAACCGGCATTAACTCTGATACGGTAATTCTCGAAGGAAATTATATATTGGAGGAAGAAGACCGGAATTGCGCCGTCATAGGCGCAGGTTTGCGGAATAAACTTACCATCAACGTCCAAAACCCGATCGCCCCGATGACGGTTTTTATGCCTGATCAGGAGGCCGGAGCGTTAGACAAGCCATTCAGAACCAGGCTCGCATACCCGAAAGGCACATTTGCCATTCAACAGGAATACGACAATGAATATGTGCTGACCAACCTGAATTTCATGCGGGATTTACTTGAAGTGTCGCCGCAAACCGTTTCTGCCCTGGAAATAAAATGCCGCTCAGCCGCTTCGCTGGCATCGGTGAAAAACGAACTGAAAAGCATGCTTGGGAACGGGTATATTGTCAAAGACCACTACGAACAGAACGAAGCGTTTTTTAAAATCATGAAACTGGAAAAGTGGATGGGCTTTGCCATTACCAGCCTCATGCTTTTGTTGATGGCTTTTAACACCATCGGCGCACTTTGGATGATCGTGCTGGATAAACAAAAAGACATTTCAGTGTTGAAGAGTATGGGCGCAACCGACAACGCTGTGCGTCGCATTTTTCTGCTGGAAGGATTGTTGCTCACCGCTTTGGGTATGGGTATCGGAATAGTGCTTTCGATCCTGATTTATGTAGCTCAAAAAACCTGGGGAATCGTCACTATTCCGGACGGATTTCTGGTGGATACCTACCCTATCTCCATGCGGGCAACCGATTTTATTCCGATTACCCTGACGGTTATTGCCATCGGATTGCTTGCTTCTGTGCTTCCGGCCCGGCGTGCCGGGCAAGTGCCTGCTTATCTACGCGAAGAATAAACGCGGGGTCAGTTTTCATTACCGGCGTCATTATCCGGCAATTTGGAAATCAACACCTTGTCG
Organism: Saprospiraceae bacterium; assembly: GCA_016787465.1. GTDB lineage: Bacteria > Bacteroidota > Bacteroidia > Chitinophagales > Saprospiraceae > M3007. The sequence continues at coordinate 15,833 of JAEUUR010000095.1, forward strand.
ATTTTACTTTTATCCATGTCCATGATTTCGAAGCGGTAACCTTCCGTTTCCAGGATGTCGCCCACCGTAGGTATTTCACTCAATTTGTACAAAATAAATCCGGCAAGGGTAGAATAATCAGCGTCTTCAAAATCGAATTCCTTGAGGCTAATGGTTTCCCGCAATTCGTCAATCGGAATGGTGCCGTCGACAAGCAAACTTCCGTCCTCCCTTGTTACAATGTCCGGATCGGTGATATCGTCGAGGTCAGGCAGGGCGCCGAAGATATTTTCTGTAAGATCGTGCAGCGTGATAATACCCTGTGTGGAGCCGTATTCATCAACTACCACAGCGAAATAGTTTCTTTCTTTTCTGAATCGCTCCAAGATTTTAAGCGCGTTCATGGTTTCCGGCACGAAGAGAGGCTGGGTAAGGATGGCCCGGAGGGTAAAGTCTTTTTTGCTTTTTTTATCAATATAATCGCGGAGTTTCACCACCCCAAGGATATTTTCAATGGTATCGTCGCAAACCAGAAACTTGGTATAGCCGCTTTCGAGCAGAATTCGTTCATTTTCTTCGTCGGATGCATTGATATCGAGCCATTCTACCGAATTCCGGTGGGTCATGATGGTGTAGGCATCACGGTCGGCAAAACGGAGAATGTTTTGGATAAATTCGCTTTCCTTTTGCTCCAGTACCCCCTGTTGATTGGCCATTTTGACCATCAATTTAATTTCATCTTCCGATATACTCTGCTGATCGTTGGGTTTAATAAAAAGCATGCGCATGAACAACTTGGTCGACCAACTCAGGAACGACGAGATGGGGCCTGTTATCCGGGTAATGATGTGCATCACCGGAGCACAAGCAATTGCAAGAGATTCGGCATACTGAATGGCAATGTACTTCGGGGCAAGTTCGCCAACAATCAAAGAAAGATACGTGATGATGGTAACGACGGTCGCCAAGGAAATTTGTTCTGCATATGGCGCCAAACTTGGGAACAATTCAATCACCGGCGTCAGTTGGTGAGAAATTGCAACGCCGGCATAGGCGCCTTCAATAATACTGATCAGGGTAATCCCGATCTGCATGGCTGAAAGGTATTGATCTATGTCATCGAGCAAAGCCACCGCAATGGCTGCATTCCTGTTGCCCTTCATTTTTTCGCCTTCCAAACGGGATCGTTTGGACGTGAGCAATGCGATTTCACCCAGCACCAGAAACCCGTGCAAGACGATGAGGACAAGGACTATTAAAATTTCCATAATATAAATGCCGGAACTACCCCTACAGAATTTTTCGTTTTTGGTTGTCGCAATACCTGGTTTTAGCCCAGGCCAGGAAGTTTGGCAATGTTAAAAGACGAGATAAAATAAAATTGTTGCGCGCAATTATGTTTTGATTTCGCTGCAAAAATACCGTTTTTGACAAATTTAAATGTGATTATTTGTCAGGTTGCCTGAGCATCCAGAAAAAAAATGTTAAAAAATAAAAAAAATTTTGGCGCTCCCACAATAAGCGCCTACTTTTGACCGCAACAAGTCTGGAACACAGACAATCATCACCAACTAAATTTGTAACTGCTTATAGGTAATAACTTGTACACCGCTTAATAATTTCATTTAGCTGGTTAATAGCAAAACCCATTTGCTCATGCAAGTTATGCCAATGCTCCACGATCAGGAATTGATCGCTCGTTACATGGATGGTGACGAACAAGCCTTTGAGGTTCTACTCTCTCGCTACAAGGCTAAAATTTACACTTCCATTTATCTTTTTGTGAAAGACCGCGCCTTGGCGGAGGATATCTTTCAGGAAGTTTTTATCAAAATCATTGACACACTCCGCAGAGGTAAGTACAACCACGAAGGCAAGTTTGTCCAATGGGCGATGCGTATTTCTTACAACATGTGCGTCGACTACCATCGCCGGAACAAACGCCGTTCACACATCAACCCGTCTGACGATTTTGATATTTTTGATGTATTGCGCATTGGAAATGACGGCGCCGACACCAATATCATCCGTTCAGAAACACACAATCATATCCGTCGGTTGGTTGATTCATTGCCACCCGAACAACGCGAGGTTGTTATTCTGCGCCACTACGCCGATATGAGTTTCAAAGAAATCGCTTCCCTGACCAGGGTAAGCATCAATACCGCACTTGGCCGTATGCGTTACGCCTTGATCAACATCCGTAAAATGATGTCGGAGCGCGAAGTTGTTTTGCAATAAAACTACCGCATAACCATGATACGTGAGTCGCTTCCTGCCCGGGGCGGCTCACGTTTTTTTATACCCCCTTCACTGACCCGCGCATCAAACATTCTGTTCATACCTTTGGACTTCAATCCGGCGTCGTTTATGCGTGAAAGTGCCCGTTTTAAATTCGAAAATCTGAGTGTCATTAAATCCAGGTTGTTTCATTGGGCAGCCATGCAGCAACAGGTGTCGTATCTCGACAGCAACGAACACCGACCGGCATTTTGTGCGCATTCTTGGGAATTATTGATCGGCGCAGGAAGCGTACAAACTTTGGCACACTATGCCGGAACAGCGTTTGAACAACTAAAAACCCATCAATCCAACGCGCAGGATTGGTTGTTTGGCGTCTTTTCATACGACCTGAAAAACGAGGTTGAGCAATTAACTTCGCAACATCCGGATGGTGTTGGGTTCCCGGATATTTGTTTTTTTCAACCGCAAATTGTCATTGGAATCAGACATGGCAGGCTTGAAGTTGAAATCCATGCCCTGGGCCTGAATCCTGCCAATATCTGGGATGAGGTGATGGCTATAAAAGAGCCGGCACTAAATGATGCTTCAGTGCCGGTTCATCTTCATTCCCGCGTTCAGTATGGCGCCTATCTGAGCGCGCTTGAAGCCATTCGCAGCCACATTGTAGAGGGCGATTTGTACGAGATGAATTATTGCCAGGAGTTTTTTGCTGAAAATACACGGATCAACCCCAAGGCCGTTTGGCTGAAACTCAACACCCTTTCCCGCGCTCCGATGGCCGCTTATTTTCGTTGGAACGATCTGTATCTGCTTTGTGCCAGTCCGGAACGGTTCATCAAAAAAGAAGGGAATCGACTTATGTCGCAACCCATCAAAGGCACACGCAAACGTGCGGGCGCATTGGATGAGGAAGCGAAACAATCGCTTGCAGTAAGCGAAAAAGACCGTGCCGAAAATGTGATGATCGTCGATTTAACCAGAAACGATCTGGCTCGAAGTTGCATGCCCGGCTCGGTGCAGGTAGATGAGCTTTTCGGTGTGTACACCTTTGAAACAGTACATCAAATGATCTCTACCGTATCCGGCAGGCTCAGGCCGGGCATTGACCCCATCGATGCGTTTCGTGCTGCATTTCCTCCGGGCAGCATGACCGGCGCACCGAAGGTGATGGCTATGGAATTGATCGAAAAATATGAGGTCGCTCGCAGGGGTATCTATTCCGGAGCGCTTGGATATTTCGACCCGAACGGCGATTTTGATTTTAACGTAGTGATTCGAAGCATTTTGTACAATGCGTCAAACGCTTATGTTTCAGCCCAGGTGGGCGGCGCCATCGTGTTTGATTCGGTGGCTGAATCGGAATACGAGGAATGTTTGGTGAAAGCTGCGGCTTTGTTCAAAGCTTTGGAATAACGTCTTTGCTAATTCAAACGTTTGCATTCCACCCTGCGATTTTTTTGCCGGCCTGTTTCCGTATCGTTGGAGCCAATGGGTTGCGTTTCACCGTATCCTTTCCATGTAAGCTGGTTTTCCGGCACTTTTTTTAAAATCAGCGACTGATAAAGGGCGTTTGCACGCGCCTCTGAGAGCAATTGGTTGCTTCGGTCGTCGCCCACATGATCGGTGTGTCCGCCGATTTCAATTTTAAGTTCCGGATTTTTAATCAGTACTTCTGCCAATGCGGCAATAGTGCTTTCAGACTCTGCTTTCAACGCAGCTTTGCCCGATTCGAAAAGCATAGCGGAGGGCATCAGGTAGTTTTTATCTTTTAGCAGTGATTGTTCGATGTTGTTTTCCACGTCTTCTACAACTGCAAAATCATCGAACAGATAATAAGCGATACGTTTGGTTTTTTGCCAAAATGCCAGGTCGCGGTTTTTTAGGTCCAGTTGCATGCGTTCGTCGGGCGTCATATCGATGGGTGTTCCGCCGTCGAAAGAAAAGTTGCCGAACAGGAATTGTTTGTAATTCTGATCGGCCTTAAAACGCATGGTGATTTTTAGCCATTGTCCGTGGGTATTAATAATTTCCGTGTGGTTGATGTGTGGTTTGACCGGAAAATCAAGCTGACTTTGCATAAAATTCTCTCCTGTTTGAATTTTACCGTCGGAAAAAAAGAAGCCGAAATTGCCACAAAAAGTAGGTCGGATGTTTGTTGTACGGCCATAAACAGCATTTAAGTGCTGGGCGCCCAAAGAATCATTGGAATACACCCAAAAACTGACCCGGTAGGTTTTACCTTTTTCCATGGGCCTGGCCAGTGTGCCTTGAATGAACTCATGATAATCGAAATTATACTGACCATCTTCAGCGGGATGGAATAGAATCAGGCCGGCCATGCGGTTTCCCCGGCGCGGTTTAGGAAAATCCGGGCAGCCTTTTATACTATCCCAAACCAGCAAATCGGGCGTTTGGAGGTCGAAGGTGCGCCAGCCTTGCGCGCTGGTATTGAAGATATTTGCGTTGGATGAAAATTTGCAGGGCGTAGGCGGTGTTTGCCACCAGCCGGCTTCACTTTTGGGAATTTGACGCTCAAAACCGCCATTCACGACTAGATTTTGTGCATGTGCGCGAAAAATCAGGCAAATAAATAGAATTGGAAGTATCTGTTTCATATCGGCTTGGTGCGCTGGCTTGGCGATCTGTTGCACCTGGGACCGGATATGATGCATAAAAAAACCTTAGCATACCGATTCAGCTTTTTGGGATTATCCCAAAAGCGAATCAACTATGCTAAGGTTTACTGGACGCGTACCAAGCCGTAAAGATTGGGAACGTCGTGTTACAAGTCCTGTTCAGGCCGCCAATTCTTCCACAATGTTGGAAATGTGGCCTAATCGGCTTTTGTCGAGCGAATAATAAATGAATTTACCATTGCGTTCGGTTTGAACCACCCCCGCACGGCGCAGAATAGCCAGGTGTTGACTTGCTACACTTTGTTCGAGGCGCAGTTTCACGTAGATGTCGGTGACAGTCATCTTTTTGTTTTCTTCGAGCAGATCGATCATCCGCTGACGAAGCTTGTGGTTAACGGCGCGCAGCACCAGTACGGCCTTTTTCAATTCCACATAATCCAGGAGAATGTCTCCTTTCCCGTTTTTCAGGGATACAGCGTCGGTTTTAGTCTTCTTCATACTAAATGTTTTGAATATTGAGTATTGGCAGTTTTTCTCAACTGTTTTATTACCAAAAGTGTGCCAGGTAATGTTAAAAAAAAATTACATGGAATTAAATATTAAATTATAATCCCACTGAAACCGAAGACTAAATATGAGAAAAGTATCCTCAAATTAAAAAAAATGAAAATTCGGGTTAAAATGAAGACTGATTTGGCGTGGTGATATTAGGGGGCTTCATATAGAAAGGTTCGTAATATGCAACATCTTGAAAATCATTTGCATAAAAAAATCTTTCTGCGAGCCCGGCCAGATGGTTTGCGGAGCAAATTATTTCGCTCAAAGATACCGCTTTTTTTTCAAATTCGCCACTCCTTATTTTTTTCATACCGTTCCCTGCCAAAACAACACGATAAATACCCAGGGAGTCGCATAGTTTTTCAAACGAATTGTTTTCAATGATGAGTGGCTGGGAAGGAAATTGTACCTCCAGGGCATCGTTGTAAATAGCCATCCACACTTCTTGCCTGCGTGCATCGAGGGAAGGAGCGAACCAAAATCCGGTTGGATCGGTACAGGTATTGCGGCATGCGTGGGCCAGCGCAAAAAGGGTATCAATGGCGATTAGGGGTTTGTCGAGCGCATAACACAACCCTTTGGCTACCGAAGCACCAACCCGTAAGGAGGTGTACGACCCGGGGCCGCTGCTGACCGCAATGGCATCCAAAGCGGACAAGGAAATACCTGATAATCGCACACAGGTATCAATAAACAGCGTCAAAACCTCCGCATGATTTTTCGCATGCAAGTCTTCCTGAATTGCAACCACCTGCCCATCAACGGCAATAGCAGCCGAACATACCTCAGTAGCAGTTTCTATCAGCAATATTTTTGCCATGCCGCAAAAGTAAGTTGATTGATTCGATTGTTCCGATTGATTCGATTGTTCGATTATTAATCTCTGCGAAATCCCCAAATCCCACCAAACCGCGTTTTTCTATTCCTAATCGAATCAATCAATTTTGCCAATCGTTGAAATAATCAATCCATTCGTTGAAATCGCCCATAGGGCCTGGTTGAATCCTGATAGGTTTGTACCTCACAAGCAATCTTTGAACCTATGAAGCATCTGTTTTTGATCTTTTTCAGCCTCCTTTTTCAGGTTTCTTACGCCCAATCACCTGTAACCGGGAACCCGGCTGATCTGCCT
>JAEUUR010000097.1 GCA_016787465.1 Saprospiraceae bacterium
GCTTTTCAATTATATCCGGTATGAGCAGCAATACGACCGGAACACGCCTCATGCGTCCCAAATCTGGCGAGTATTTAACAAAACCATGGATGGCGAATCCGTGATCACCCAGGACGCCAACACCCACAGCGCTGTTGGTCCGGTATTGAAAGCGGAAGTGCCTGGCGTGGCTGATTACTTCCGGTTGTACAATGGTGGTAGCAATGAAACGGTTGTCATTGCCCACAACCAACCCTTTGACCTGGAGCGTTTCTTTTGCACCGACCCCGGCTTTTTTCGGATGATTCCACAGCACGCGCTGTTTGGCAACCTGAACACCAGCCTGGATGCACCATACAGCGCTGTGCTGACCGAACAAACAGCCAACAAACTCTTTGGCGCTGCCAATGCCGTGGGTCAAACCTTCCGCATCCCATCAGGCATGTGCGCAGGCGCTTACACCGTGGCTGCCGTGGTTGCCAATCCGCCGCAAAACTCCCACCTCAAGTTTGATTTGCTGACATCCTACGCCACTCGGTATGCCAAAGGCCACGAAGACAACTTTGATTCTTATTGGGATTACAGTTATTTTATGATGGAACCCGGAAGCAACATGGAAGGCGTACGAAAAAAGCTGGCTTCGATCAACGAGCAATTTTTAAAAAAAGACGGCATTCAACTTGATATTCAACCATTTACAGACATCCATCTAAAATCGGAACTTACTTATGAAATTGAATCGAACGGCAGTGCGCGCATGGTTCAGTTTCTGGGTTTAATTGCCCTTTTTGTTTTGTGCATCGCCTTGATCAATTACCTGAATCTGACCACCGCGCTCGCCGGAGAACGCGCCAAAGAAATTGCCATTCGCAAAACTATCGGCGCCGGCAGAGGGAATTTGATCCGGCAGTTTTTTACGGAAAGTTTGTTGGTTTGTCTGATTTCGTTTTTGGGCGCCGCCTTTTTGACGTCGCAAACCCTTCCGTGGTTCGGTGATCTGATCGGACGTCCGTTAGCGGCCCCCGGCGCGCCGTTCGACTGGCATTTCTGGCAACTTGGATTGGCTGGAGCGTTGGTTGTTGCGTTTCTCGCGGGCATTTACCCGGCTTTCAAACTTTCCGGCCTGAAACTCTCTGCCGCTTTTGCCGGCGCGCATGGCGCCGGAGGAGCCGGTTTACGGAAAGGACTGGTAGTTACCCAGTTTATGTTGTCGGTGGGGCTCATCTTCGGGGTCATTGTGGTACAAAGTCAATTGAGTTTTTTAAAAAACCATGAATTAGGCATTCAACTCGATCAAATGGTTTCGATCAAAGCCGCAGGTTTTGAAAATGACAGCCTGACGCGTAACAAATTAAATGTGTTCAAAGATGCATGCAGTCAACTCAGTGGTATTGGTACGCTATCGGCGTCGAGCATTGCACCCGGTTTGGGCATCAATGGTATCAGTGGAAGCAACCGGCCATTGCGATGGACGCAAAAGCCGGATTATGCCCGAATAACTTCTTATTTTGTTGAAACCGACGAGCAGTTTTTTGACCTGTTCGGCGTAAAAATACTGGCCGGCACGTATCGGTTTTCAAACGACCGGGTGGCACAATACAGCAATGTGGCCATCAACCGGGCCATGCTCGATGCCCTGGGTTTTCCCAATCCGGAGGCGGCTATCGGGCAAACCATCGGCTATGAAAACAGTGAAAACGGCGCGGTTTCTACCATTACAGCCGTTATCGACAACTTCCACATCGAGTCCTTAAAAACCACGCCAAAGCCGACTTTGTACTACTGTTTTGCGCCGGAGCAATTGAAATACCTTTCTTTTAAAGTGTCGCCTGCCAATTTGGAACGAACGTTAAACGGTTTGCAACAAATTTGGCAAAAAGTGTATCCGGAGCATCCGTTCAGGTATTGGTTACTCGATGAACATTTCGCGCAACAATACCGCAGTGAACGGCAATTCAGCAGGGTGTTCGGGTTGTTTGCCGTATTCTCAATAGTTGTATCGTGTCTTGGGTTGTTGGGGCTGACTGCTTACAGCATGCAACGGCGGCGAAAAGAAATCGGTATTCGAAAAGTGCTGGGGGCAACAACCGGCAATGTAGCAGCCTTGTTAACCAATGATTTTCTGAGGCTGGTAGCCCTGGCAGTCATTTGCGCAGCGCCTTTTGCCTATTATGCCATGAATTACTGGTTGGAAAACTTTGCACACCGCGTTTCGATTCAATGGTGGATGTTCGTTTTAGCCGGTACGATGGTCGTAATGATCGCATTGGCTACTGTTTTGTTTCAAAGTTTAAAAGCCGCCCTTACCAATCCTGTAGAGTGCCTGAAACAGGAATAAGAGTTATATCTTGCCCGGATAAAATCAATCCTATGGCAAATCTGAATTGGAAGCAGCTGCTGGCAATCCTGCTTTTTATTAAACTGTTGTTGCATTTGGCAACCAACACCCTTTGGTCATTTCACCGGGATGAATTGTTGTATTCGGCATTGGGCAGGCATTTAGACTGGGGGTATGCATCTGTGCCGCCCGGGGTGGCATTTTGGGCATGGATCAATGACCTCACCACAGGAGGCTCCTTATTCGGCTTGCGATTGATTTCTACCTTAGTTGGAACCGGAACGGTTGCGCTCACCGCGCTGATGGCAATTGATATGCTGCCTCCCGACCCAAGCAAATATTCCGGACGTTTTGCGGTTACGACCATTGGCTTGGCCGGGCTGCTTAGTGGGGCTTTTATGCGCCCTTGCATGTTGTTTATGCCCGTGGTATTCGATGTTTTTTATTGGACTTTGTTGTGTTATTTGTTTTTGAAATACATGAATTGTGGTAAACAGCATTGGTTGTGGTGGTTTGGAGTGGCGGCAGGCATCGGTTTACTGAACAAATATTCGGTGTTGATTTTGCTGGCAGCCATGGTTCCGGGCGTGGTTTTTACCCGTCAGCGCAAATTGTTTAAAAATCCGAATCTGTACCTGGCTGCCGGCATTGCACTGGTCATTTTGTCGCCGAATATCTGGTGGCATTACCAACACGATTTTCCGGTGGTTCGGCACATTGGTCAGTTGGCGGCCTCTCAGTTCGTCCACGTTTCACTGGGCAGTTTTTTCAGTGATCAACTGCGTTTCTTTTTACCGGCGCTTCCTGTATGGTTGTTCGGCCTCGGGTTTTTACTGCGCCACCCGGTAGGCCGCACCTGGCGGATTTATGGATGGATGTTCATCGGAGTACTCGCTATTCTGTTGGTGTTCAGTGCAAAAAGCTATTATTCCCTGGGCGCTTATCCTGTATTGATTGCTGCAGGCGCTGTGCATCTGGAACGGTTGAGTGTTACCAACAGAAAATGGATCCGTCCGACCCTTCCAGTTCTGATGTTGGTTATTGGACTGCCGATATTACCCGTTGTAATTCCGATTTTACCGCCGGAACAAGAAGCGGCTTATATGGAAAGGATCAAAAAAGTGCCTGGCTTGAGTGGCACGCTGCGTTGGGAGGACGGCAATGAATACGCATTGCCGCAGGATTTTGCCGATATGCTGGGATGGAAAGAGTTGGCGGACATCACTGTCAAGGCATTTCAAAGCAATCCTGACCCTGCTACCGTGGCTGTTTATGCGGAGAATTACGGACAGGCGGGCGCAATTGAATTGTTCGGTCGTGAACATGGTATCAGGTTAGTAATCAGTTTCAGCGACAATTACCGCTACTGGCTTCCGGATGCGTTGCCCAAAGAATTCAACACCCTGATTTATGTCAATGATGAATTGGGGGACGACATGGCCGGTTTTTTCGAAAAAATTGAATTATTCGGGGAAGTGAACATGCCTTTGTCGAGGCAACATGGCAACCAGGTGTATGTGTGTAAAAATCCGACGCCTGCGTTTTTTGAACGCATGAACAAGGCGATTGACGATGCAAGGAGCGACAGGGAGATTGATTGAAAGAGTCAGACCAGATCAAAAGAATAACACTGCTCCGGCGTCAGGTTGAGCAGCACGAGTTCCTGGTTAGTAAATACCAAAACATCCGGAAATTCCATGTATATAGCTTGCTGGATCAAATTCCGATAAGAGCTAATCGTATTGATCAGGAACCAGGGCATTTGGCGATGAATGGTATCCTTGGCCCAATACGCTATTTGTTGACGGAATTTTTTAAGCACCGCTGCCTCTGCTTTTTCATCGCCGTTTTTCTGGGCAGCTTGAAGATCGCGGCAAAAATCATGTACTTTTAATGCCATTGCCGCACGCACCATCGACGGCGACGTGGGACTGGTAAACTTGAGGGTGAGGTTACGAAGCCCTGATTTATAATAGAGGCGAAAACCATCAATGCGTTGTTCAAGTGTGTGATCAGCCAGCGCATTTGGCCCGGAGAACGATACATTTTCGGTAGACGGGGTTGGGAACCAGGTATCCGGAGGTACTTCATACGCATCGTCGACAATCACCATGATTTCCAATATCCTGACCAGCCCCCTGATTGAAATTTTTTCATAAACCAGTTGTCTCAAAACCTTCACCAGATAGTCTGTGCTGTACTTTTCTTTAAATATTCGGAGCAGGTTTGGATTGTCGGTTTCAAGGGTAGAAAGGAGAAATTCAACACTTTCACGGTTGATAAAAAAGAATCCCAGCGATTGCAACAAGGTATTGAGGTATTGATAACCCTCACGCACGTCTGCAAAATTTCGAGCTGGTAATATCAGATCATTAAACCGGAAATAATAATTGCCAGGTTGGAGTGGCGCCTCCATTTTTTGAATACCCGGCGCCGGTATGCCTTGAGTAATAAATATTTCTTCCGTTGCCCATTGCAGGGTTTCTACAAGTCGATTAAAATCATTTGGGTTGTCATCGTCCGCCAAATCCTGCTTGCAAGCAAACATGGAGATTTGGGTGGCATCCAAATCTCCAATACATTTTTCAACGAATGAATCCCAATTTTTCAGGGCGGCCTCATCCGCAATGGCATCCTTTAAGCGTTCAATGCCAAAGCCAAGGTGGAATAATTGTTGAACGATTTTTTGTTGATCTTGCTCGCTGAATTGTGCATAACTTTCATGTGCAAGCGCGCGCGCCTGCGCCAACACGCCAGGTGTGGCAGCCAATAAAATTCGGTTGCGGGCAATCTCATCACAGATCGCGGCTCCCAGTGGCAAAACCCTGGTAAATTCTTCTTTTAAACCGATATAAAAACGGGTACGCGCTTTCAGTCCGTTTATTTTCAGTTCAATCCATTCCTCTGCCGGATCGGTATGGATTTGTACGTCAGTTGTTATAACACCTTCTATTTGTAGTCCCTTCAATAGTTGAGGGACATAGGTATTGATTTGATCTTCAACGACAGAAGGCAAGCGCTCCAAAGCCAACGAAAGCGTGCTTGGAATGGTTACTTCAATTTGGATGTTCGACTTTTTCATTTGCCTGGTTTTAGCGGAGCGGAGTAGATAATGGTTGAACAATGGCGTCCCGGAACGCAACTGCGCCTTGCACGATGTTATTCAGCACCATCCAAACTTCTACATTTTGGGTAACGATGAACTTGGAAACCCCATCAGGCAAAAAATCCATGAGTTTGGAAAAAATGGATGTTTCTTCCATTTCCTTTTTGCGGATCGTCCAGATCAAGGTGCCGCCACTGGCTTTTTCAATGGTTGACACTACTTCCTGCTCCTCCTCCGGGGTCATGTGGTAAAACTGAGCATCCGGCATACGGTTGTAAGCCAGATAACCTTTAACATCCGGCAGTTGCATAAGGTCGGCCGCAGCCAATGGAACAGCCTGTTGCGATGCTGCATGTTTTTTATAAGCATCGAAGATGTGTTCTTTGAACTGATCGAGCGGCAGGTTGTATTTCGTAAGTAATCGAGTCAATTGGAAGAGCTCAGAATTAAACTCAATGGATTCATCCCGGCATCGGTCGCTCAAAGCCAATTCAGGTAAAGGATTGTCAAAATGTAGGAAATTAGCCCGGTCGAACCTGTTCATCAAGGTATTTTCCAAAATACGGAAAAGGAAATCCAGGCAGTCGCCTTTTTGTCCGACTGCTCCCGCCGCGTCCCAATCTTCTTGTTTATCGAACCAATAAATACCCGGCACCCCTGGATGTTGGCGGAACCTGCCCGTTACATGCGCCAATTCGTATTCAGACACTTGGGCTATGTAGTACCCACCGCCAGACAAATAATCAACCACTTCTGTAAAGCCCTGGAGCATGATGGAGAAGTTATCGCCTCCAAACACCGTAAAATGATCGTCTATGAAATTGATACCAGGTAAAAACAAGCCGGTTTTTTCGTGGAATTGCTTTTTGAACGACTCAATGCGCGACAATAACTCAGGGAGTAACGCATTGTCTTTTACGAAATACGGAATCAGTTCCTTACTGATGCGCACCCGCATAGGCAACACCATGGCGCTTCTATATACCTCCGAAACGCCAAAGTGCCTGCGCAATTTAACGGTGCGTTCCAGGCGTATAAGTTGTTCCTGGTATTTGGTATTTTCAGGATTGAGCTCAACAGCTTTACGGGCAGGCGGCAAAGCCATTTCGACTTCGTCCAGGTTCTCCAGCGTACCTGCCAGGTTATCAAAATAAACAGCCTCTTCAGGATCCAGTTCAGCCGCCTTTTCATAATATTTCACCGAATCGGCGTAACTGCCGTAGTAATAATAGGAATTACCAACCCTGTTTTGATAATTGGCCTGGTAGTCGTCACCCATGACGCCGGCAATCCTATCAAGCAGTTCAATTGATTTTTCCAGGCCTGAGCGATTGGGGTACAATTTAGTTTTAAACTCATCAACCAGATCATGAAGTGTATCCAGCGCGTATTGGAAACCGTCGTAATCCTGAAGCGCGGTCATGGCACTTTCCACGGCGCGGTCGAGTTGATCAGCTTGTTTGTACATCTCGGCTGCTTTCACCAGGAGGGTTTTCCGGAATTCCGGACAATGTGGAATGGCTTTTTCGTACCACTCGGCCGCCTCAAGGGGTGCATTTTTCAGGGTAGCCAGCATATCAGCCAAATTCCAGTAACTATCTACACAGCCAGGTGCAACGTCTGCCGCTTTTTGGAAATACCGTTCAGCCTCCAACAGGTGATTTTCATCTGGCGGTTCAGAAAGTTTTGCCATCTCCTTATGCCAAGCTGCCAAAGCATTGGGTGGGTCGGGGGATGCAGGTTCATGATTGTATGCTTTGTCGAGCCAGGTTTTGGCTTCTTTCATCTCACCGGCAAGCTGGTAGGTATAACCGCCGTACAACAGGGTGGTCATTTCGCTTTCAGGATCGGCAAGCAAAGCGCGCTGAAGTAGAGGCGGAATCGCTTCCTGGTGTGCTTTGAACAAGTCGGGGTTACTCGCCCAGGCATATACTTTATATCGAAATCCATCGGCAACCCCGGCATCAACGGAAAGCGCTCTGTCATAACATTCCAGTGCTTTGGACAGGTCTTTTTTTCCAAATTGATAACATTGACCGAGGTTGATCCATGCATCTGCTTTGTTGGGATATTTGACGGTTAAAGCTTCATTAGCTTTTATTGCGTCATCGAATTCGCCATTTTGACGAAGCAATTCTGCACGCACAACTTTTAAATAATGGTATTCCGGGTTGATGGCTGCTGCCCGTTCGAGATAAGGTTCTACTTTTTCAACATCGATGTGGTACAGATAGATGCTGGCGCAAAGTGTCAGCACAAACGCTTGATTTTCAACACTTAAAACAGAGTTATCAATCAGATGCTTTTTTATAAAAGGCAATACCTCCTGCCAACGATTCACATCCATGAGCCAAGCGGCCTCCTTGAACTCCGGCAACAAGGCTTTCTGATCCGGGTGCAGCTTTTGTACTGGCCCTGCCATTAAATCATTAACCAGTTGAATGCAAGTACGCAGACGCCAGTAACTGGCAGATTGGGTAAATTTATTGATGAAGTAATTCCAAAGCGCTTCTGGAGAATCATTTGCTGCATTTTCCAAAGACAACTGAATTGACTCCCTTTCTAATTCAATGATTTCACGTTGAAATTCAACCAGGATACCATCTAAATCGGGCGTATGATTGCCCCCGATGAGTGCGTCTGCAACTGATCGGAAACTGAAGGAATTGCCTTCTTGCACCCAAGTTTCACGGGTCGGTTCTACCAGATTGGCATAGGAACGAATATCAACGCCTTCGAGTGCCAATCGGTGGTAAAGGTTGGCAAGTGTGTTTGATATATTGGGATGTGTTTTCAAGTTTTAAATAATTGGTTTAAACGGTTGCCAACAATTAATTCAATGATTACTCCTTCAAAAACTGAAATGATTTTTTTAATGAAACTTTATCATCAGTGACATCATCTGACAAGATTCCCTGTTGAGCAACTTTTCGCTTTTTATCCTCTGCACCTTTTTTGTTAGCTTTAACCTGATCACTTTTATCAAATGGATTTAAACTGTCGGCACTCGACAAATTAGGATCAATGGCTAGGTGCCCGGAAGCTGTTTGGGGGGCTTTGTGTTCCATTTCCGGCTTTGAAGAGGTTTCTAATTTAGGCGATTTTGATTTTAAATCCTTGATGTAGTCCTTAATGAACGGAGGCATCAAGTGTGTTTTAGCTGGATCTCCTTTTTCCAACCAATCTTTAATTTCATGGCCTCCATCCGGGCATTTTTCCACACCGTCATTCAACTTGGTCAAATGTTCCGGTTTAAGGCAAACCGGACATGGCCACAACGGGCCGGCATTGCAAATGACTTCGTCATTACAAAAGCAACGAGCATTTTCATTTTTGCTTAAATTGTCGAAGTCCCATTTGATCACTTCATTGCAGTTCGGTTGTCTGATGCCATTTTTATAATGTGCTTTCAGTTCATGATAACATTTATAGGTTTGAATTTGTGTTTCCTCTTTCGGCATCAAGACTTTGAACGAATCCTTTGCAAAGGAGGTAGAAATACCTAAACGAGGATGGTTTTTCACTAACTCACGCGCTATGGCCGCAGCTGCCGATTCAAAATCGCTTTCCGGAGAAAGATGGGTATAAAAACTGGATATCAGTACCGCTCCTCCCTGACTTTCAGTGTTCTGGAATTGGAAAGCAATTGCCCCGTCCACCACATCCACCAACTCGAATGCGGCGTTGCGCAGTGCGTCAGATTGGGTTCCCGAGGTGCTATGCAGAAAAACTACTTTGGGTTTATTCTGAAAAGCTTCAAGCAATTTTTTGAGTGAAATTTTTTCGGGATCACCTTTTTCTTTTTTGAACAGAATACATGATTGCTTTTCATCCATTTCAAATTCCCCAAAAAAGTGAACGATACCGTATTGGGTACTTTTTACTTTTTCCTTAAAATGATCAAAAGTATCCGCCTCTTGAGTTTCGGGTACGAATTTCGGGTTCCACTTCGTAATTTCACTTTCAACTGCTTTTACCTCTTCATCTGCGTATTTGGCAGAAAACAATTTGATGATCCCGATTTTTGAAAGGGTCATCGAGTCGATTTTCAGGTTGGAGTCCCGTTTTAGTCGCCGGGTTAATGTAAGCGAATCTTTTTCGCCAATAAAAAAGCCTGCTTCACCATTGTATTCAGGGACATACAAGTATTCCCACGGCATCGTGGCAATTTTTTTGGTATGTTCGTCGAACTGAAGAATAATTTTAAGGCCGGCTGCTTTTAAAGCCTGGTATCGACTTAGAAAAAAACTTCTGGCTTCTTCGGAAGGCAACAAGTGGTGGAACATCGCTTCGCCCAACACTTTAAAATCTTCATCTCCAACGATGGTTTCCATACCATCGCGTTTCAGCATGATACGTTGCATGGCATCCACCACTTTGGCCGGAAAACCTGTTGCGATGCTCGGGATTTTTAAGGCTTCTTTTTTAGCCGTATTCTGTGGAGGATAAATTATACCCGAAAAAAGATCAGCCCTCTGGTCCAGTTGTTTTTTAAAAATACAAATGGACAATGCGTTGGGATCCGGAGATTCCGGGTAGCCTGTGATAGGTTGGGAACTGTCAATCAGGTTGTTGTGCTGAGCATTGGAATTGGGTTTAAAACTTCCTGTTTCCAAGATTGATTTAATCACCTTTTTAATCCCATCAACCACCTCGAAACAAGCAGCATCCTGACCATCGGCATTGGAGGTGATCGTCGTCCCGCCGGTTGGCAAAGGATTTAAACCTTTTAGAATAGGATAGGTTTGCCAATCATAGGGTTTTAATATAACCGGAATAACCCTTATTTCGCCCTTCTGATGTTTTTCTATTACCGAAACGAACTCCGCCTTCTCTATAAATTTTTCCTCTGTGTCTGTATTAAAAAAATCGGAAGAGATCAATAAAAGTACTACATGAGCATTTAATAATTCATGTTTGAATTTTGTTTCCAGATTCTCACCTCCAATAGCCAGCGTGCGGTCCCAAATACTGATCTGTTTGGTATTTTCCAATGGCTTCAAATGCTTCTTCAACAAATCCAAATATGCTTTGTCGGCGTCGGCAAATGATATGAAGAACCGAAGTGTATTTTCTTCCATAATGTTTTCTTTTCCAATCGAAAATGACCGGGGGTTATGGTGATTGCCTGAAAAAACCATGAGCAATTGGACACAAAAATAGAATTTTAACCCAATAACCCAAAACTGTAATATTTAGTTCTGTACTACATGCTCTAAAACACAAAGTCACGTCCACCCACGCACCCTCACTGTCCGAAAACGAACAATTAAAAACACCTCGCTTTTAAACAAAAATTTGATTATCAACTTATTACACTCCTGGCACGCCCATTGCATCGCTTTTCCTGAAACAAAAACATCCTATGCGCGCTATCCAATTCAAAGTCATGCTACGCAGCTTTCGCAACAACGCGATGTTCTCAGCCATCAATGTCGCAGGGTTCGGGGTCGGGCTGGCAGCATGCTGGCTGATCGCCGCCTACGTCATCCATGAAAAAAGCTACGACCGGTTTCTACCCCATGCCGACCGCATCTGTGCCGTTTCCTTCGATCTGAAAGTCGGCCAGGAAGAAGGTCACACCACCAACACTCCGCCTCCCCTGGCGCCCCGGTTGCTTTCCGATTATCCGGAATTCGAGCTGACTGCCCGCACCTTTCACCTGGGCAGCGTGGTCGTGCGTACTGACGAATCCGGATTGGCGCCCCAGGTATTCAACGAAGAAACCGCCTACGCCGCCGATTCTACTTTTTTGGAGTTGTTTGAATTCCCGATGACGGCCGGCGATCCGGCTACGGCCCTCGACTTGCCGGGTAGCCTCGTAATGACAGAAAAAACTGCTAAAAAATACTTCGGCAGCCAATCACCCCTGGGCAAAACCCTGCTCATCAACGACCGCCGTTTTACCGTGCGTGCTATCGCTCGCGACCTGCCTTCCAACTCCAGCATTCAATTCGATTTTCTGCTACCGATGGCCGATTTTAAAGTGGTGGAACGTTTTTCATGGAGCTGGATCTGGCTGCAGGTCGACACCTGGGCAAAACTGCGTGAAACGCCTACGCCTGCTTCTTTAGCCGCACTGGAAGCAAAATTCCCGACCATGGTACGCACCTATGCACCGGCTGCCTATGCCCGCATCGGTCAGGATTTGGAAGCCAACCTGCGCAACGGCGACCGCCTGGATGTCAAACTCCTACCGCTCCACAACCTGCACCTGGGGTACCCTGGTTTGGCGTCCCGTTTGCAAACCATCGGCGACCAACAACAGGTTCACATTTTCACCATTGCCGGCGCCATGATCTTTTTACTGGCCTGCGTCAATTTTATGAACCTCTCCACTGCCCGTTCGCTCAAGCGCGCGCGTGAGGTGGGCGTGCGCAAGGCACTTGGCTCTCAACGCAGTCAACTGGTAGGCATGTTTTTGATGGAAGCTGTGTGGTACAGCGTTGCAGGATTGGTTTTGGCAGCCGGATTGGTGGCGCTTTCTATACCTGCATTCAACCAGCTTACCGGCTTATCCTTTCAGTTCAGCGATTTTTTCACGGGTCCGCTTGCCGGTGCAATGTTGTTGTTGCCGCTTGTATGCGGCTTGTTAGGCGGCCTGTACCCGGCTTTTTACCTTTCAGGGGCAACCTCCAAAATTGGCAGTTCCAGCGGTAAATTAAGCGGACAAAAACATGTTCGCAGCGGCCTGGTCGTGTTTCAATTCACTATTTCACTGATTCTGATGCTTTGCGCCTGGATTGTTTTTCGCCAGCTGGAATTTGCGCAACAGGAAAAACCAGGGCTGCAACGCGCTAATGTGTTGATCTTGCCCAATGTCAGGCACCTCGAAACGACGGTTGCCAAGGAAGCATTCAGGCAGGAACTGCTGAAATTGCCGGAGGTAAAAAACGTCACTCATTCCACTTTCCTGCCCTCTGTGGGCAGCTTCGGCGATTTTTATGAGGCAGAACAAACTCTAACGTCAGGTACAAGCTTACTGTTAAGCTCTTTTCTCACGGATATGAATTTCGTACCTACACTTGGCATCGAAATCATGCAAGGGCGAAATTTCATGGCTGATACCCAACTGGATTCCACTTCTGTCATCCTCAATGAAACGGCTGTGAAGGCATTCGGCTGGAGCAATCCTATTGGACAGTGGATACGATATCCCGGCAATGAAAACCAACGTTTTCAGGTGGTAGGTGTCATGCGCGATTTCAACCTCGGCTCGGTGCGTTTTCCGGTTGAGCCAACCGCCATTTTTCATCAATCATCAAAAACCTATCGAACCTGGGGGGCGTACATGGCCGCGAGTTTGCAACCGGGAACAGAAAAAGTGGTGATCGACAAAGTATCTGCCCTTTGGAAATCACGGGTGCCTGCAGCGCCTTTCGAGTTTGACTTTCTGGATGCTTCCTTTGCAAGCCTCTACCGCACCGAGTCAAAAACAGCGGCCGTACTTGGCGTGTTTACCGCACTTGCGTTGTTTATCGGCTGCCTCGGGCTTTTTGCCCTGGCTGCTTTCAGCGCCGAACAACGTACTAAAGAAATTGGCATCCGAAAAGTATTGGGCGCATCGGTAGCCGGTGTTACTGCCTTGCTGGCCGGCAACTTCCTGAAACTGGTGGGACTGGCTATTCTCATTGCCACACCGATTGCCTGGTATTTCATGCAAACCTGGCTCGCTGATTTTGCGTTTCGGGTCGATTTGGCCTGGTGGATGTTTGCCGTTGCAGGGTTATGCGCCATTGTAATTGCCTTTCTGACCGTAAGTTTTCAAAGCATCAAAGCCGCTTTGGCGAATCCGGTTACCAGTCTTAAAAATGAATGATAAATTGGAAATTGGAAATTGGAAATTGGAAATTGGAAATTAGGAAATTAGGAAATTGGAAATTAGGAAATTAGGAAATTAGGAAATTAGGAAATTGATTTAATATTCAAATCCAAATGATTTCCCCAATTTCTTCAATTTCTCCAATTTCTCCAATTTCTCCAATTTCTCCAATTTCTTCAATTTCTTCAATTTCTTCAATTTCTTCAATTTCTTCAATTTCTCCAATTTCTTCAATTTCTCCAATTTCTCCAATTTCTCCAATTTCTCCAATTTCTTCAATTTCTCCAATTTCTCCAATTTCCCCAATTTCTTCAATTTCTCCAATTTCTTCAATTTCTCCAATTTCTCCAATTTCCTTTAAATGTTAAACCTAAAAAGCATGATAAAGAACAACCTAAGCATTGCTTTTCGAAAACTGCGCAACCACCGCGATTATGCGCTGTTGAACATCCTGGGGCTGGGCATCAGCATAGCATGCAGTATATTGATATTCATGTTATTACGCCATCATTTCAGTTTTGAACAGCATCACGGCAAAGGTGATCGGATCGCGCGTATCTGCATGGACGTTAAAACGGAATCGTTGATGCAATTTCCCGGAACTCCACTCCCGATGGCAAAAACCCTGAAGGAAGAATGTTCGCTGGTTGAACAAACGTGTATGCGATCAAATTCCGATGGTATTTTGGTCAGTGTCGAAAACCCCAAAGGTGGCAAAGACAAATACATGGAAGCGTCAAATTTTGCCTGGGTCGAACCTGCCTACTTCGAGATATTGGATTACCCGGTACTTCTGGGCGATGCGGCTGCGTTGAAGGAGCCAAACACGGCAGCCATTACTGAAAAAATGGCGCTTAAATTCTTTGGTGCAAAGGATGCTTTAGGCGCAGTTCTGAAAATAGACAATCAAACCGACCTGCGTGTAGTTGCCATTTTATCCAATCTACCCAAAGCCACCGATTACCCACAACAGATACTGGGATCGTTTGCCACCCTTGCCACCATTCCTGAAAGCGCTCAAAGTTTGAATGATTGGGGAAGCGCTCGTGGCGACGATCACTGCCTGGCCTTGCTTCATCCGGGTAAAAGTGTAATGGAAATGCAGGCATTCATGGATGAAATGACCGTCAGGCATCCGCATCCGGAAATGAAAAGTCTTTTTCAGTACAAAGCCAAAGCCTTTATGGGCATGCATTTCGACAGCGACTACGGTTTTGGTACGAATAAAAGTTATTTGATGGCGCTTGGTTTGATCGGCTTGTTTTTACTGATCACCGCTTGTGTCAACTTCATCAATATGGCCACCGCGCAAGCGCTCACCCGTGCGCGCGAAGTTGGTGTGCGTAAAGCCCTGGGCAGCTCACAAGGCCAGTTGTTCCGCCAGTTTATGGTAGAAACCGGACTGATTGTAGCGTTATCACTTATTGCCGGTTTAGGTATTGCATGGTTGGCGCTACCCTACCTCAATAAATGGATAGATGAAACATTGGCCTTTGACGCAGCCATCATGCCGGTGCTGGTCGGATTTTTGTTGGTAACCGGGGTTGCACTTACTTTTTTATCGGGTTTCTATCCGGGTTGGATTCAGGCACGGTTCCAACCAACCATTACACTCAAGGGTGATGCGACCGTGTCTGGCGCAGGTGGCTTTTCATTGCGCAGGGTGCTTGTGACCACTCAGTTTGCCATTTCACAAATTTTGATCATTTGTGCAGCCGTCGTAACTGCGCAAATGCACTACGCTCAGGATGTCGATTGGGGTTTCAAACCTGGCGCCGTGCTCACACTGGAAATTCCTGAAGCCGAAAAAATGAACAGCTTGAAGGCGGGAATATCACAAATTACAGGGGTGAACCGTGTTTCTCTTTGTTATCAGCCGCCGGCATCAAGCAGTAATAACCACACCGGTGTGCAATACGACAATCGCCCGGAACCGGAGCCTTGGATTGTAAGCAACAAACCGGCCGATGAAAACTACCTTGAAACCTTCGGATTGAAATTAGCAGCCGGTCGAAACATTCTTCCCAGCGATACGGCACGTGAATTTATCGTAAATGAAACATTCGTCAAAAAACTGAACCTGGGTTCGCCGGAAGAAATTCTGAATAAGCGAATCAATATTGGGCCAATGCAGGCCCCGGTAGTAGGCGTGGTGAAAGATTACCACACCTGGGGCTTGGCCGAACCAATCGGCGCCATCGCCATTGGCTGTTTTAAACCTCAGTACAGCACCTGCGCCATTCAGCTCAGTTCCACCAATCCGGCGCCGGTGCTGGCCCAGATCAAACAAGTGTGGGAAAGTAATTTTCCAAACTACTACTACGAGCACAGGTTCATGGACGAACGCTTGGATCAGTTTTTAGAGACGGAAACCATGACCCTGCGTTTGGTGCGCACATTTGCAGGTATCGCCATTTTTATCGGGTGCCTGGGTTTGTACGGCTTAGCCACATTTATGGTTGCCAAAAAACGCAAAGAGATCGGCGTTCGAAAAACCCTGGGCGCCAATGTTTCAGGTTTGTTGTGGTTGTTTGGAAAAGAATATGTCCGGATGATTTTGATTGCCTTCGTCATTTCCGCTCCAATTGCATGGTGGGCAATGAGCGGTTGGCTTCAGGATTTCGCCTACCGCATCAGTTTGGGTGCTGGTATCTTTTTCCTGTCACTGTTGGTAACCCTGGCGGTTGCCGTGCTGACAGTGGGCACACAGAGCGTACGGGCAGCACTGGCCAATCCGGTGAAAGCATTGCGTTCGGAATAAATTTACGAAACGGTGTCGGCAGCATTCTGCAGCGATTGCACCAATCCTTCTTTGTACCCCGGCCCGATTGGAATTTCATAAGTAGCTACTTGCAACGTATTGTTTTTTAAAACGTTGACGTGCCGGAGCGACACGATAAAACTGCGATGCACTCGCCTGAACATGTCAGCCGGCAACCATTGCAGCGCTGTTTCCATGTTTTGGCGGATCACCACTTTTTTGGTTTTTGTGTACACCGTGAAATAGTTGCCTTCCTTTTTGAGAAACAAAATTTCTTCCAGTGGAACGCGGTGCATTTCGACGCCGCTTTTTAAGGTTACCATAGCTGCCGAAGGAGCCGGAATTTCCGCCTGTTCGGCAGCGGCATTTTGTACATGTTCACGTTGCCAGGCTTGCCATTCGAGCAATTGTAGTTGCTGATCTTTCCATGCGCCTGCAAACGACCATACCAATGCTACCAAGGCCGACAAGGCTAGCAAGGCCAGGTTCCAGAATGAAAATACAGCCGCTTTTTCAGGTATGGCTTGCACCCATTCTTCCGCTACCTGTTGCCCTTCCTGAAAAATTTGTTTGTGGTTTGATACCCGTATTTCATCGGTCACAAAACTGAATAAACCATATTCCACCGCCAGCAATCCCGCCGCCACTGCCATTACAGCCAATACCCCACCCGGTAGTTTCCCCCTGTCCAACCAAGTTGGAAACACCCACAACGTGATGGAATAGGCTAAAATAGTGGCAACAAATACGGCACAGATTAGATAGGGCAGCATACGCTGGGTATTGATAATCCTGCTTTCCATGCCGTTTACCACCAGAATTTCTTCCGCTTTTACAGCAAGCAGTGTGTCCAAAACATAAACTACCGACAGCCACAAAGCCGCTTGAATTAAAATGGAAACAATTTTTTTGCTCATACCCACAAAATTAAGGGCGATCCGTTTTCAATGGTAGGGATTGTTATGAATAAGCCTGAAAATGGTACGGTCGCAGGTTCGTAACATGAAGCGCAGCATTCATCACATTGACCCTTGGAATTAAAAGAATAGGCTCAATTTTGCTAAAAAAATGTACGGCATGAAAACAACAACTATTTCACTATGTTCCTTGATAATCGCTGGGAACATATTCGCACAAGGAACACCTTCCGTAACTGATCAGATCAAAACTTACCTGCAACAATATGAAGCCGCCGGCTACCATGGTTCCGTATTGGCAGCATCCAAGGGCAAGATCCTGGTTGAACAAGGTTACGGGCTGGCCGACCGGGAGGCTGGTCGGAAGCAAGATGCGGAAACAGTTTTTTGTATTGGCAGCATCACCAAACAATTCACTGCTGCTGGTATCGTCAAATTGGAATCGATGGGTAAAATCCGGGTGGAAGATGCGCTTTCAACCTATTTTCCGGATGCGCCTGCCGACAAGGCCAAGATTACCATTCATCAACTACTCACACACACCGCCGGATTTCCAGGCGCTATCGGCGATGACTATGAAACGGTCAATACGCAACAATTCCTAAAACTTGCCTGGGAAACTCCGCTGCTTACGCCACCAGGAACTCAATATGAATACTCCAATGTAGGATACAGTATTCTTGGAATCCTGATCGAAAAAATCAGTGGAAAAAGTTACGATGCTTTCCTGCGTGAACACCTTTGGCTCCCCGCAGGCATGAAACAAACCGGTTATCTCTTGCCCGGCTTTAAAAAAGAGAACCTGGCTGTTGGATATGAACAGGACAAACGTTGGGGCACAGCCCTAGATCATGCCTGGTTGGTGGATGGTCCTGGTTGGCACCTGCGCGCGAATGGCGGCGTTTTGTCGACCGTGGGCGATATGTATCGCTGGTATCTTGCCCTGAAAAAGCATGTGGTAATGCCTGAATCGGCGGTTAAAAAGTTATTTACCCCATACGTGAAAGAAGGGCCCAACGCGCCCAGTTATTATGGTTATGGTTGGGTAGTTCAGCAGGCTGGCGAAAAACAAGTGATCTGGCACAATGGCGGC
>JAEUUR010000127.1 GCA_016787465.1 Saprospiraceae bacterium
GGACGATTTTGGCGGCACGGCGCATCCGCATACGCCTGCGCCCGAAGCCATAGCGCTGGCGGAACGTGCGGCGGCGGCTTGCAGTCCCTTGCCCTTGTATGCGCGGGTGGACCTCATCACGGACAACGACGGGGAGTTGGCGGTGATGGAAATGGAGTTGATAGAGCCGGAGCTGTGGTTTCGTTACCATCCGCCGGCGGCGGAGGTGCTGGCGGAGGCGATTGCGGGGGTGCGGGCGTAGGGTAGACAATGGCGAGTGGACTCGCCCAAGCATTCAAAACCGCCGCAGATATATTCAATAGCCGGTGGTTTGCGAATTTTGTTTTTTGCCCCACTACTAAGGGGCGATAAAAAAAATAAAGTGATCATTTTTGTCAAAGGATTAGATAAGTAAACGTTTCATTTTAAGTGTCTTATCTAATCCTTTGGCCTAAAGAAAATGAACACTTTATTTTTGCCCCACTACTAAATGCGTTTACACCATACTATTGCTCCGTTTTTTATTTCGATAAAAATAAATGTTAAAAAATTGGGAGGATCGTTTTTTTTTTTTGCACATTTGCATCATTGAAAAACAAACACGAATCCGAAGGTTCCGAAAGTTGTAGCAGTGAAGAAAGGTAAGGCCCGGATCAACGAACAACACTTAGAAAGGTAGAAAAGGACACTTAGGGCGCTGTGGCGCTGTGAAGTGTATCCTTGTGGGTACTCATGTCATCGCAATGATGAGCTACAGAGGTTTCAGGCTTGCTGTATGGCTCAGGTGTGGGATTTGTGGCGACGCTGCAAAAACAGGTTTGTATTTTCTCATTTTTTAAATTTCAATAAGCTATGAAAAACAACCATTTATTCGGTTCGATCCTGCTTGGGATTATTTTGGGGCTATATGCCTTTACTGCTCACGCTCAGACAAGTTGCGGGGGGATTTCGGTCGGTACAAACTGTTTGAAGTACCCCTCACAAACCTATCAGTGCGTATCGGGCAATTACAACTCCCCAAGCCTGTACGGTACGGCATTGCTTAGTCCGGCGCAGGCACTCAACACCCCTCAGTACCTTCTGGTAAAAGGTTACATCACCTTTACCGGAGACTACACCTTTGCTCAAGGCTCCAATATTGTCTTTTTGGACAATAACAGCGGCTTTAAGGTGGACGCCGGAGCACAACTTACGCTCGAAAAATCAGACCTGAACGGCTGCTCTCAATTGTGGGCGGGCGTGGAGGTGCTTTTTGCCGGCAGTATTCGAGCAAATTCCTGTACCTTTGAAGACGCCAAAGCTGCCATCATCATGCGCAATGCCGCCACTATTGAAGCTACCTACAATGTCTTTAGAAAAAACTATTGCGGCATTGTCGGAGTGAGTAGCAACACAAATCCAGGCATTTCCTCTTCAGTTCTGTTGGGCAACTCCAATGGTATTTCGGGCAACCTGTTTCTTGGCAACGACGAGTTATTGGAAGTTGTACCCGGAGGAGCAATTATATCAGGTCTGACACTTGAGTTACCCGTACATTCTACCAAGAGACCCTACGCAGGTATCTGGTTAGAACGAATACAGGGGCTTACCATTGGGCATTTGAGCGATGCGGTTACTTCTCCTGTCAATGTTTTTCGAGACTTTGGTTTGGACGTTACGCTTCCTGGCGCTTTCGCCAATGTAGCATTCGGAATCAGGGCTAATCAAACCAATCTTACTGTGAAAAATTCAGAATTTGAAAACATGGGGGTGTATATTCCCGGAAATCCTCCTCAGTCCCCAGTGACGATTCGGGCCGCAGCAATTTTTGCCAGCAATTTCAGCCTTCAAATGTATCAGACAAATGTGCAGGGGCTTGTGGAAAAAGATATGTTTAAAAACTGCTACTTTGATGTTTACACGGTGGGAACCAATCTTTCAGTAACGGGGATCAACTCAAGGCGTTCTTACAATTCTATTAATGCCTCTACGGCATCCAGCCTTCAGGCGCCTATCTCAGTATTACTAAAAAAGAATAAAATTGACTACTTCCGCAAAACAGGAATATTGATCAGGTATTTTCGTGCCATTACAATTGAAGTTGAGAATAATAAAATATTTGATAATGATCAACTTAATGACCCCGTACAACGATTGGGGATTGTATTGTCGGGCGAAGGAACGCAACCAGAAATACGTTTCAGAAAAGGCAAAATTATAAACAATCAAATCAAATCCCGATCCCGCCTCTTGGGAGGGGAGTTTTATGGAATATCCATATTCAAATCCTCTTATTTGGAAATAGAGCGTAATTCCATTACCGACGAGGATTCACCGTCCAATCTTTCTGTATTTGCAGGCATTGTTACCGCACTGGCGCCCTGCAATGGCTTGTCCGTCAGATACAACAGCATTAAAGGAGCCGGTATCGGGTATGGGACAGGGTTTGGCATTCTTATTCTTAATACCAAAGACTGTTTGTTAACTTGCAATTATACAGACAATGTGAATGCGGGGATAGCTTTTATTGGAATTTGTGACAATACAGATTTGAAAACCAATAATTTTAATCATCACGCTATCGGATTGGCAGTCGGACACCCTGACTTCCCCAATGCCGTGTTTAATCAAATCGGATTGCAACAAAACAAGGAAAACAGATGGGTAGGCAACAGCAGCACCGTAGAAGCGTATGCCCTCAATCAGGCATCTGCACTGGCCTCCATTTTTAAAATAAATTCTACCAATTTCAACTCAGTATTTTGGCCATCCCCGCGCCTGATAGGCAACACTAACGACAACGGTTTGTGGTTCATGCTTTCCAATATTGGCCCTCCGGCTGCTGAAACGGAATGTCTGATTGAAGAAAGCTTCCCCATAAAACCGGGATTCGCAGAAAATGATTTCGACATTTTATCAAATTCCTATGAACCACCTCTGGGGTTTGCTGCCTTAGACTGGGAGGCTCGATGGGATTTTGCAGACCGGTTGAGCAGAAACCCTGCGCTGCAAAGTTTCAACAATCAGGTGGCTGCCTATTACCAAGCCACACACAATAGTACTTATAGTACCTTGAACAGCCTTTATCAGGCGTATATCAACAGGTGGCATCCTGATGGCCCCATTGCAGCTCAATCAGCATACTATTATCAGAACTGGAGCGATGCCGTGCAACTGCGATTTGAGAAGGAAAACATGCTGACGCTCGACCCCGTTGCCAATGCGTCCGTTCATGCACAATTGCTTCAGGCCGACGAACAAATTCAGAATTGGGCCGACTCGCTTTCTGTTGCGCTGGGCGCTCTGAACGCTCTGGTAAACCAAGAAACCGCTGCCGCGCTGTCGGAACTGGAAAACACATCCTGTCAGGAGGCATACGAAGAGGACATGAAAAAAGTACTCCGCGTTTTTATGCAGGCGCATTTTCAGCAAGACGCATTCAGTGCCCCTCAACTTGCCCAACTCTCGACCATTGCAGATAAATGTCGGTATTCGGGCGGATATGCGGTTGTGTTGGCAAGAAGCGCCTTTGAGCCGCAAAATAATTATCCGCAGGATGCCGGTTGCCAATTGCCACAGTTGCAAATGGAAAATGGAACAATACATAATGCAACGGATGTCGTCAGCATTTTCCCCAACCCCACATCCAACGTCACACATGTTGCCATTCGGGACACCTTTGAACAGGGGCACCTTCGCATCTACAACACGCAAGGCATATTGCTGCGAAGTCAGGCGCTTGAAACTGCGCTCACCGAGGTGTCGCTCCATGCGTTAGACAGAGGCATTTACATTCTGGAAGTAAGCCTCGACGGGAAGCTCATTGCGGGGCAGAGAATTGTCAAAATACAATAATCATCCTTTCACAGGCAGGCTATGGCGCGTTCCGGCCATAGCCTGCTCAAATTTTTTTGGTTATGAGATACGCCTTTTTCACATTATTGTACAGCCTGTCCACTTTTAGTTTGTTCGCACAAGTTCCGGATACTTCTTTTGGGCTTCCGTACTCATACAATGGAAT
>JAEUUR010000130.1 GCA_016787465.1 Saprospiraceae bacterium
AAAAAAAAAGCCCCAACCGCGAGCCTAACCGGAGGGGCAACCATGAGATTATAATGGTATAATCCAGACGGCGGCCCGAAAGGCCGGATCGCCATACATAAACCCTAGTTGTCTTTAAAATCGGATATCTCGGTTGGGAAAGAGAGAGGCGTTGGGGTCGGTGGATTAAACAATAATGAAACAAAGGTACGGCAATTCAGCAATTGAGCAAGATTTGTCTGAAGTTTTCATAAAAATTGATGAAACCGCTGCATTTATACACATAAACTCAACAAAAATTCAGTTAAACTTGTTTGATAGCAGTTATGATACCAGATAAGATCACGGTTGGCTTTTCACCATGCCCGAACGACACGTTTATTTTTGATGCGCTTGTTCATCATAAAATCAACACGGAAGGCCTGGAGTTTGAAGTGATCATGGAGGATGTGGAAAACCTGAACCGGCGGGCATTCGCAGGAGAAATTGATGTAACCAAATTGAGTTACCACGCTTTTGCACATTTATCGGATCGTTACGCCCTTTTAGATGCCGGAAGCGCTTTAGGTACTAATTGCGGTCCGCTGTTGATTGCCCGCTCAGGCATGACCGATGAAGAAGTTGAACTGGCACATATTGCCATTCCCGGAAAGATGACAACGGCCAACATGTTGCTGGGCCTTGCTTTTCCAAATGCGAAACACAAAACTGAATATGTTTTTTCGGAAATAGAAGACGCCGTACTTGCAGGTGAAGTAGATGCTGGATTGATTATTCATGAAAATCGATTTACCTATCAGCAAAAAGGCTTGGTTCAGTTGATCGATTTGGGCGCATTTTGGGAAAGTGCTACCGGACACCCGATTCCCCTCGGCGGTATCGTCGTGCGGCGGAGCTTGGAGCAGTCAGTTGCGCAAAAAGTGAATCGCGCTTTGAGAAGGAGTGTAGAATATGCATTTGAAAACCGCGAAGATGTGATGCCTTTCGTACGTGCACACGCCCAGGCGATGGACGATAGCGTGATGCAAGCCCACATAACCTTGTATGTAAATCAATTTACCGTCGATCTGGGGCATAAAGGCAGAAATGCCGTTCAACATATGATGAAAATAGCTTTTGAAAAAGGGCTGATCAACCGTTTAAATCCACACCTGTTTTTATCCTGATTCCTGTCATGTCGTACCACGTCGTCACCAAACACCTGCAGAATTTATCCTTTGACTCAAACGTTGATGGGCATTCTATCCTGATGGATGCCAGTGTTGCCGGCGGCGGCGATGATCGTGGCGCCTCTCCCAAAAAGTTGTTGTTATCCGCATTGGCCGGGTGTACGGGTATCGATGTCGTTTCTTTGTTGAAAAAAATGCGCGTGCCCTTTTCTGATTTTGAAATCGTCACGAATGCCGAATTGACAGAAGAACATCCGCGGGTTTTTTCCAATATTGAATTAATTTACAGAATCAAAGTGGAAGAAAAACACCGCGACAAGGTGGAAAAAGCCGTTAACCTTTCGGAAGAAAAGTACTGTGGCGTATCGGCCATGTTGAAAAAAAACAGTCCCATTGAATTCCGTATCGAATTTCTTTGAACTGCTTAAAATACATGTCTTTGATCTGGTATATGATCAATTATATCTATCAATCGTTCAATTCCTGTTAATCATGGTTACCTTTGTCTTGTTCTGTACCATGCTCATATGAAGCTATTTGCTACCA
>JAEUUR010000194.1 GCA_016787465.1 Saprospiraceae bacterium
CGCCGGCAAAAAACAACAACCCCATCCGCTCGTTTTCCAAGCCGGCAACCAACTTCAAAATAAAACTTTTGGCCCGATCCAGCCGATTGGGTTTTAAGTCGGTAGCCAACATACTTTTTGATACATCCAAACCGATGACGATGTCGGCACTCATTTGAGCTTCAGCAGGCAATTTTACTACACGTACGGGGCCGGCAACCGAGAGCGCCAACAACCCTAAGCTCAACCCAAACAACACATTTTTTAACCAAAACCTGGATTTGGAAAACCCGAGCAACAACCGTTCTTCCAGTGCCGCCGACCCCAGTTTGCGCAATGTGTTTTGCCGCCAACGCCAATATACCCATAACATCGCCATCTGTAGGGGCGCCACCCATAACAGATGCAACAATTGAGGGTATTCAAAATACAGGTCGTTCAACATGTTTCCAGATCAAATTATACAGTTACCACACTCATGGGCCCCCAACGCAACATCAGTTCCAAAGCCAAAAGGCAAAATGCGGCATTCAAAAACCAAAAGAACAATTCGGTTGTCCGTGCCACTTCTATTTTGGAGATTTTAGTTTTTTCAATGTTTTCAATTTCAGGGTAAATAGATGAAAGACTACCTGAATTTGCAGCATGATAAAATTTGCCGCCGGTTGATTCCGAAATTTGTTCCAGAAGCCTCACATCGAGTTTCATTTGCCGGGTCGCGAAAGCAAAGGAACCATCCCTGTTTTGATAAGTAGGGGAGGTCACCAACCCATCGGTACCCATGCCAATGCAATACACGCGTACGTCCAGCGCGCGCGCGATGGCGGCAGCAGTGAAAGGGCCAAGCTCGCCTGAATTGTCCTCTCCATCCGTTATCAGCAACACCACCTTGCTTTTTAAATCACTTTTGTCAAGGTGTTGAACTGCGGTGGAAATCCCCATGCCAATGGCTGTACCATCCGCCAGTCGTCCAACCTGCATGTTGTTCACGAATGCCTGCAAAATACGATGGTCGGTGGTGAGCGGACATTGTGTGAATGCTCCCCCGGAAAAAACAACCAGTCCGATACGATCGTGCGGGCGGCGACTGATGAATTTGGAAGCTATTTCTTTGGCCACAGAAAGCCTGTCGGGCCGAAAATCCTTGGACAACATACTTGGAGAGATATCTACGACAAGCATGATATCAATCGCCTCGACCTTTGTTTCCAGCTCATACCAGCGAAGCTGCGGCCTGGCGATTGCGATGATCATCGCAATCATTGCCAGCCACCTTACGTATTGAATCCAGTTTCGGGCATATACCACCCAGGTTTTAAACCCTTTCATGGCATTCAGCCTGGAAACTTGCAACGTGACATGCCGCTTTACAGCCGCTTTTTTG
The DNA here is from genome assembly GCA_016787465.1 of Saprospiraceae bacterium. GTDB lineage: Bacteria > Bacteroidota > Bacteroidia > Chitinophagales > Saprospiraceae > M3007. Next base: position 1,364 of record JAEUUR010000194.1, read on the forward strand.
TACTGAAACATTAAAAAGGGCAACAACAACAACAATAATAACCAAAACGGTTGAGCGAATGTCATAGCGGTTGTCAGTCAGTTTTATCTGTTTGAATCATCCACGCTCTTGCTGTTTCCAACATAGCTTCATGGTCTTTTTGAGGCGGCCGCGATTGCGCATATTTTACAAGGTCGCTTTTGTTCAACATTTCATTCAGTTGACGAAGTTGATCTTTGGGAATGCCGGTTGCTGCCAGAAAACGGTTAATTTCTGTTGTCGTCGATTCCATAGCCTCAAACCGTCGCCTCCGCTCCAGGTATTCCCGCAGAATCAGGCTCAACTCGGCATAGTGTTCTTTTTCGGTTTCGTGTTTCCAGAGTTGTTTGTTTTGAAGATCGTTCAGCTTTTTAAGCGCTATTTCAATCGGGCGCAATTCCTGCACTGGTTGAACCGCAGGAGGGGCCTGGGGGAGCGGCACACGGCTTGCCGGCCGTCGGATAACATAACCGATAATCAACAATAAAAGCAAGAAACCGGCTGCCCAGGGCCAATAATCCAGCCATATGACCGGTTCGGAAACAATGTCCCGAATGGGCGCCATCGCTTCAATACTTTCACCTCGTGTTGGATAAACGGTTAGCGATAATTCATTGGTAGGCAATGGATTGCCCGTGGAGGTGAATACGGTAAGCGGCGGCAGGTTTAGCCGTGAACTGTCAAAAGCGATCAGGGTAAATTGTTGTATCCATTGAGCGCCGCTGCGTCGCCAGCTGGTTTTTGAAAGGATGTTCTCGAGCGGGAATATTTTTGACCAAGAAGCGAAATCGACGCTTTTAGGCGAAGCCGGCAAGGATGAAACCAATACGGTGAGTTGAAAAGTATCGCCGGTTTCCACAACTTCCGGTTTCAAGGTTGCATAGGCAGTAGGCTGTGCGTAAGTTGTAACACAACCAATCGCCAGAAAAAGGATTGTCAAAAAATAATACCTACCCATGCGCCCGTTGATTGATCCGTTGCGAAAAAAACTTGAGTAAGGCAGGTACATAGGGTTGGTGGGTTCCAACGCTTAAAAAATCGGCTCCTGCTTTTCTAAACATTGTTTGAGTGGTCGACATATGGCGGTCGAACGATTCCTGATACTGCCTGTGTAATTGCCGGCTTGTGGTGTCAACCCAAATTTGCTCCCCGGTTTCAGCATCTTCCACCCTTAGTAAGCCTGCAACAGGCAATTGGCGCTCCAGCGGATCCCAGCAGTGTATGCCGATACAGTCGTGTTGCCTGGCAACTACACGCAGGGCTTCTTCATAATTTTCAGCCAGAAAATCGGAAAGCACAAAACAAACACAGCGTTTTTTGACGCCGAAATGAATGTACTGAAGCGCTTTGGCCAGTTCAGTTTTGCGGCCAACCGGTTTCATACTCAATACCTCGCGGATGATTCGCAGGATATGTTTTTTACCTTTTTTGGGCGGAATGTACAATTCTACACGGTCGGAAAACATCAACACCCCTACTTTGTCGTTGTTGTCGATCGCGGAAAAAGCGAGTACGGCACACAATTCCGTCAGGTATTCTGCTTTAAACATTGTATGGCTGCCGAACACGGCGGAGCCGCTGACATCAACGAGCAGCATTACCGTATTTTCTCTTTCTTCCTCAAAAACCTTGACAAATGGTTCCCCAGCCCGCGCCGTTACGTTCCAGTCGATGGTGCGCACATCATCTCCAGGGGCGTACAAGCGCACCTCACTGAATGACATGCCTTTCCCCTTGAACGCGCTTTGGTAGCCGCCCGTAAACAGATTGCTGCTTAGTCCGCGGGTTTTTATTTCGATTCGCCGAACCTTTTTTAACAATTCCTCTGTGGTCATACCATCTGTTTTAAGGAATTACAACGGTCGAAAGGATTTTGGCGATCAACGCTTCGGGGCCTATTTGTTCTGCTTCTGCTTCGAAGGTTAGCCCGATTCGGTGGCATAATACATCGGTACAGATGGCGCGTACGTCGTCGGGGGTCACATAGGCCCTGCGGTTGATGAATGCCATGGCGCGTGCGGCTTTGGCAAGCGCGATGGTTGCTCTCGGTGAAGCGCCGTATTGGATCAAAGGCGCTACCTGGGACAGGCCGTATTTGGCAGGTTCGCGGGTTGAGAAGACAATGTCCAGGATATACTGCTCTATTTTCTCATCCAGATAAACCTGTTTGACCGCGTTTCGGGCATTTAACAGGGTTTTTATAGAAACCACCTGTTTGATTTCAGGTTCTTCATCATTCAGGTTGCGCCGCATGATGATCCGTTCCTCTTCGAGCGCCGGATACCCTATTTTCACCTTTAGCAAAAAGCGGTCGGCCTGCGCTTCAGGCAAGGGGTAAGTACCTTCCTGTTCGATGGGGTTTTGGGTCGCTAAAACCAGAAAAGGATCAGGGAGTTTGTACGTGTGGTTTCCGATGGTCACCTGCCGTTCCTGCATGGCTTCGAGGAGTGCGCTTTGCACCTTGGCAGGCGCCCGGTTTACTTCGTCTGCCAATACAAAATTGGCGAAAATGGGTCCTTGTCTGACTGTAAATTCTGCCTGATTCGGGTTGTAAATGGTGGTGCCGATGACGTCGGCAGGCAGCAAATCGGGGGTGAATTGAATGCGGCTGAATTTGGCGTCTACCGCCTGAGCAAGGGTTTTGACTGCCAGTGTTTTTGCCAATCCCGGCATGCCTTCCAGCAGAATATGTCCTTTGGTAAGCAAACCGATGAGCAAGCGATCGAGCATCATTTGTTGCCCAACAATAACGCCTGCGGTGACTGTTCTTAATTTTTCCAGAAAAGCGCTCTCCTCCTGAATCAATTCGTTCAGCTTTTCCATGTTCACTGTTTGCTGCATGAAGGTCGGTATAAAAGTGTTAAATGCGGAAAACGAAGAAAGGGTAAAAAGATTCTGTCGTGATGACAGAATTATTTTGCCGCAACGGATTGACGATTCAATGCCAAACCAGTTTCATTACTTTAGAGGCATGGCCCTCGGTTCGTACTTCAATTAAATAAAAACCTGGCGTCAATGTGGGTTGAACGCGGTTTTCTCCGGCTTTCAGTCCTTGACGGAACATCAATTTGCCGGAAGTACTATAAATGAAAAGATCTCCTTCGTTCCCGTTCCAATTAATAGAAAATTGATCGGAAGCAGGGTTAGGTTGAAGGCTGATCTGAATTTGATGCAATTGAGCAGTTCCTGAAGATGCTTTCCACTGGTTGTAAAGGGTTTGTAATGAATCAATGGGTTCCTGCCCTGCTGGCAAAGAAGGCACATTTAAATCCAAAAACAAGTTGTCGTCGGCATCCTCCGGTTTGGCTACCCGCAAAAAAGCTGAGAGGGAAGACGTCCCATTGTTCAAACAGCGGGTATCTGCGCCCGGAACGTTAGCGCCCTGTAGTGCCGCCATCAGCCGGTCGGCCAATGTTCCGTTGGCATTCAGAAAGCGCGCTTCCATGCTGTCTAGGATTTGTTGACCCAAAAGGATATTGCCTTGAATGGAGTACGTCAGTCCGGTTTTATGTCCTTTGTAATTGAAACAAGAAGTGCCGGTATGGGCTGCTGAACGGGGGTGGCCTTGTGCATCAAAATCAATAATGCCATACTGTCGTTTCAATTGACCGAGTATACCTTCCACATCATTTTGACGCAGCCAGGTGATAATTTCAACAGGGGAGAGGCCCTCTTCCATTTTGAGCCGGGCGTTTGCCTGGTTCCCGGCAACCCAATAAGATTGGGTATGAATAGCTCCTTTTCCTGGGAGAATATCACTGATGATAATTGCTCCGCCACTTCCGGGGAAAGAGTTATTGTCGAGGCAGCTGGCGCCTGCACTGCCAACCTCGCCGGTAAGGGTGTCCACTGCGACGATAGAAAAAGTATCCTGAGCAATGGTTAACGAAGCGCTCCACATACCAAACGCAATCAGTAACAGTTGTTTCATAGTTTTGATTTTCAATAAGATCGATAGGTCTGAATGTTGTCTGGAATTGACACAAATGTAGTGCGTTGGTTCGTAATGATCCAGCACACTGTATATTTGTCGGGGACTGCCATTTGTTTAAGCGTTCACATGCCACCCATGCGACTACACTTTTTCTACTTATTTTCATTTTTCTTTGCCTTTTTGCCTCAAGCGGCGGCTACACATATTGTAGGAGGTGAAATCACTTATGAGTGTTTTGGCGGAAATGTTTATAATGTAACGCTGACTGTTTACCGCGATTGTTACAACGGCTGGCCGGCATTCGACGACCCCGCAATTGTGGGTATTTATGAAACACAGTCGGGGATGTTGTTCAAAAAACTGCTTCTCAATTACGATGAAAGCACGAATGATACTTTACCAATTGTATTGAATAATCCATGTCTGGTTGCCCCTCCGAATGTTTGTGTACACAAAGCAGTGTACAGAAGTACGGTTGTGTTACCGTTTGTTCCTCAAGGATATACGGTAGTTTATCAACGTTGTTGTCGAAATCGCCTGATACGCAACATCCCCGATCCATTAAATACAGGAATCAGTTTTGTAGCTCAGATTTCAGAACAAGCACTACTGGGCTGTAACAATGCTGCGACCTTTACCAATTGGCCCCCGGTTGCTGTTTGTGTACATCAGCCCATCGATTTTGACCATAGTGCATTTGATTCTGACGGCGATTCACTGGTTTACCGGTTATGCACGCCTTACCTGGGTCCCGACTCACTTAATTCTATTCCTAACCCGCCTGTCGGGCCACCTTATGAGGAGCTAACATGGCTCGATCCACCGTATAACCTGAATAATTTATTGGGTGGCCAACCGCTTTCAATTGACTCGTTGACCGGGTTCATGACCGGAATTCCAAACACGGTGGGGAATTTTGTGGTAGGTGTTTGTGTAGATGAATACAGGTCAGATACGTTGCTTTCAACAACACGGAGGGATTTTCAGTACAATGTCGCAGACTGTGGCTCGGCAACGGCTGCTTTTTTTGTCCCGGAAACCATTTGCGATACCCTGCAGGTTCACTTTTTGAATGAAAGCACTTTTGCCTTGTATTTCCGGTGGTATTTTGATTGGCCCGGCAATTTGTTGGCCACATCGCTCGATTATTCGCCTTATTACACCTACCCTGACACTGGAACTTACCAGATAGCGCTTATAGCAGAACCCAATACGGCTTGCTCCGACACGTTTGTTTTTGATCTGCATCTGGTATACACTGAAGGTGTTTTATCGGTTAGCGCCGACCCAGAAGAAATTGATCGGGGAGGGAGTTCACAACTTACTGCAGAATGGCAAAATGCGGTGTCGTATGCCTGGAGCCCGGCTAGTTCTTTGAACGACGCGCATGTTTCAGACCCGTTGGCATCGCCACTCATAACAACATCGTATGCCGTTACAGCAACATTGGACAACGGTTGTCAGCGTGCCGCGGAGGTCACTGTGCGAGTAAATCCGCCAGTTTGTGGCCCGCCGTTTGTCTTTTTGCCCACCGGGTTTTCACCCAACGGTGATGGTGAAAATGATGTATTGAAACTTGAAAGCAATATTGTGACAGAGGCTTATTGGGCAATCTTTAACCGCTGGGGAGAAAAGGTGTTTGAGGCTAATTCATTGGAGGATACCTGGGACGGGACTTATCGTGGAACGCCACAACCTGTAGAAACTTATGGTTACTACCTCCGCGTGCGCTGTGAAGATGGTCAGGAATGGATTTCGCAGGGAAACGTCACTTTATTACGGTGAGCCCAACCAACAACAGTCAGGAAAAATTACAGATTTGATTTCTTAGAAATCAAATTAATCAGTCTGTGAAATCCTTCTAATCCAATAAATGCGTGTTCAATCTTCGTCTTCGTCGAATTTGCGCCGTTGATAACCGGCGTCCTCCATGGTTTCATTGTCCATTTCCCAGTCTTCGGAGCCGCTTTGAGAAGGGCGTTTTCCGTTGTTCAGCCGCACTTTGTCGCCAATTGGTTTTCCCGGGGTTCTTTCTTCGCCGTCGGCGTTAAAGAACTCATCGCTACCGCTCGATGAATGGCCATCGCGACCGGCATTGGCAATGTTTTTGCCGTCGATGCTTTTAGTTGCGTGAGGAACCAAACGCAAACGTTCTTTGCTGATCAATTGGCCTGTGATGGTACAAATACCATAATTTTTATTTTGGATGCGCAAAAGCGCGTTTTTCAAATCCTGCACATGTCGTTGCTGACGCTGCAACATACGTTGGAGCATTTCCAGATCAGTGTGCGCTGTGCTGTCGTCGTACCAATCGCCTCCTTGCTGGTTAAACCCATTTTCGTTCAAATCCGCGATTTGCTGATCGGTCGTTTGTAACTCTTCCTGAGCCTGCGCCAATTTGGCCTCTACAATGCCTTTGAACTCCTGAAGGTCTTCATCGCTGTACCGCACTTTTAATTCATTCGACATGTTCATTGAGTTTTAGAATGATAACGAATTATTGGAGTTGAATTTCGGGGGGCAAAATTACGGTAAAAATTACTTTAGCAAGAAGATGTAATGAAAATTTATCGTAAAGAGAAATATTTTACCAACCGATGAAACAATTTTAAGGATTTGTGTAATAATCGGAGATTTGATAGGGAAATCTTACCTTTGCGCGCCTTTTTCTGAATAAACTATGATTGAAACGAAAGCGCCTCGCAACGGCAAACCTGCCTCCGGATTCACTTCCGAATACCGTGATCAAGTACATGAAGATTTTCTTACCTGCTGTCTGAGCAGGGAAGCAAGCATCATTGCCAGAAAGGAAGTGTTGAATGGTCGCGCTAATTTCGGAATCATCGGAGATGGCAAGGAGGTTGCGCAAGTAGCTATGGCGCGTGCCTGGAAAAAAGGCGATTTTCGTTCGGGGTATTACCGTGATCAAACCCTGATGTTGGCTTTAAAACTCATGGATTTGGATCAGTTTTTTGCCCAGTTATACGGCGATCCATACCATGATCCGTTTTCCGGAGGGCGCCAAATGAACTGTCACTTTGCCACTGCTTTTGTTGATCACCAGGGCAATTACCTGGATCTGAAAAACAGGTATAATATTTCAGCGGATATTGCACCGACCGGCGGGCAAATGGCACGCGGCCTGGGCTTGGCTTTCGCCTCCAAGAAATTCCGGGAAAACGAAGCAATTTGCGGTGATTTGAGCAACCAGGGCGATGAAGTCGCTTTTGTAACGATAGGTGATGCTTCAACGTCTGAGGGTGTATTTTGGGAAACGGTGAATGCTGCAGGCGTCGTTCAGGTGCCGTTGGCTATAAATGTTTGGGACGATGGCTTCGGTATATCAGTACCCAAAAAATTCCAAACCACCAAAGAAAGTATCAGTGAAGTACTGGCCGGGTTCAAAGATGACCCAGGCTCCGGTATAGCTATTCATAATGGGAAAGCTTGGGACTATCCCGGACTTTGCCAATTGTATCGCGAGGGCATCGACGCCATGCGGGTAACACACCAACCGGCCTTGTTCCACATCCAGGAAGTTACCCAACAACTTGGGCATTCCACTTCCGGCGATCACCGACGTTACAAAAGCCCGGAAAGGCTGGAGTTCGAAGAAAAATTCGACTGCAACAAACGCATGGCTGAATGGATGGTCGCTGTTGGCCTTGCAACCCCCGAGGATATCGAACGGATTAAAAAAGAAGCCAAACAGGCGGCCAATGAAGCAGCACAACGCGCTTATCGGAACTTCCACCAAAAGGTAGGAGGCTTGCAAGCAAACCTTGTAAAACTTTTAGAAGCTTTGGTTTCGGAAAATCCTTCAGTGAGCGCATTGAATGAAATTTTAACCAACTTTCAGCAAAAACGCGATCCGCTTAGGTTCGATGTAATTGCCACTGCGCGCAAGGCTTTATTTTTACTTCAAGCGAATTCAGGCGCCGCTTATGATGCCCTGGAAGAATTTATTGTCAGAGAAAGGGAAGAAGGCAACAAGATCTATTCCGAAAACCTGACGAGCAATACCCCTTTGTCTCCATTGAGGGTACGGGAAGAAGAAGCCCGGTATTCCGATCAATCACCGTTGAAAGATGGTTACGAAATTCTGAATGCATGTTTTGATGCGCACCTCGCCCGTAACCCTCAAGTATTTATTTTCGGTGAAGACGTAGGCCATATCGGGGATGTAAACCAGGGTCTCAGAGGTATGCAGCAGAAGTATGGTGTTGAAAGGGTTTTTGACACAGGTATCCGAGAATGGACCATCATGGGTCAGGCAATTGGTTTAGCCATGCGCGGGCTTCGCCCGATTGCCGAAATCCAATACCTGGATTATCTGCTATACGGACTTTCAGCGCTTTCAGATGATTTGTGTACCCTGCGCTGGCGATCCAATAACCAACAAGCGGCGCCTGCCATCATCCGCACGCGCGGCCACCGTTTGGTTGGTGTTTGGCATGCGGGCTCACCAATGGGCATGATGTTGGGTTCTCTACGTGGTATGCACATCTGTGTGCCGCGAAATATGACCCAAGCCGCAGGCATGTATAATACACTCTTGCGCGGCGACGATCCTGCTATCGTGGTGGAAGTGTTGAACGGATACCGTTATAAGGAACAGATGCCCGACAACATCGACACCTTTACCGTGCCGCTCGGCCAGGTTGAGGTGTTGCAACCTGGATCAGATGTTACCATCATAACTTACGGAGCGTCCGTGCAAGTTGCCCAGGAAGCGTCGAAATGGTTGGAACAAATGGGAGTTTCCATTGAACTGATAGATGTTCAAACCCTGCTGCCATTCGACCTAAGCTTTGATTGTTTGCAAAGTGTGAAAAAAACGAACCGGGTGATATTCCTCGATGAAGATTTTGAAGGAGGCGCTTCTGCCTTCATGATGCAACAGGTGTTGGAAATACAGGGTGGTTATCAATGGCTCGACTCAAAGCCTGTCACCTTGTTCGCCAAACCGCATCGACCCGCCTACGGCCAGGACGGCGATTATTATTCCAAACCTCAGGCTGAAGACGTTGTAGATGCGGTAGTTGAAATGATGCGGGAATCTGGTTGGAAGCCAACGCATTGAGGTAGTGGCATATTCAAATGCACATTCAAAACGTCAGATTGTAGCAAATTGCATGCTTTCCCGTAAGATGAATGCAGGATAATCATTATTTTTGGCTTGTTGTTTAACAATCAGTCTTCCCTCCTCCCTTTTTTGGAATGATTGTTGCAACTTAACAACCGCGACTTAATCCCTCCCTCACTTCGAGTTCGCTTTGTTATCGTTGTGTCGCTTCTTTAATCCATTTTTCACCGATTATTATAGCAAACACTCCCATGTTACATGTGTCATTGCTCGTGAGTAACATCATCCCTACTCGCAGCCTCGCCTCGTTATCGACCTTCGTTCCAGGTACGGAACAAACACTACAATGCGACGTCATATTTGGCTCTCCAAGCGCTGACTGTCGCGGCACCGGTATTTGTAAAATCACGGGTACCAATGCCTTTTCACCGATCACTGCCGGCACTGCTTGCCAAATTACGCAAGCCTTCGCTCAACCCAGAAAAGATCAAGGCGGCATTACCTTGTTTTTCTTTCGATCCTTTTTGTGCACGCAGCTTTATCGACGGCATTTCTGGAAAGGCATCTTAAAAATGGATGAACCTTGTCCGCTGCCTGAAGATATTCGCACGCAATTAGGCCTGGCGTTCAACACGTTATTGCCTGGAAAATATGTGGTAAAGGAAGAAAACGGTTGTTTTCAGGTAGATATTGATTGCGCCTGAGGTTATTGCTGCACTTTCACCACAAGTAGTTGATTCCCAGGCTAAGCCAGGGTGTTGTAGCGCTTGTCTTTGATACAATGCCTTGTATATCAAGATAGCCGTTTCCATTCAAGGATTCAGCTTTTGACGACGCGTTTAGTACATCGTTCATAGGTTGGCGGATCACCATGTTGAGCTGCAGATGTTTGCCAAACCGATATTCCATGCCAACCAGCGCATTGAACTGCCATCGATCCAATTTGTCGGCGGCTAGTTGACTGATGGTGTTTCTCGCATCGGTGGTGGTGGGTTCCAACTTCAATTCGCCTGAAAAACTGGATTTCGCTGAGTTAACGCTGAGCAAATACGCTGCCGAAAATCCGCCAAGAATACTGAAATTCCGATAAGCTTTCCAATTGGCATACGCCGGGATTTCAATCATTCGAAGGCGGTTTACAGGAATCAATACCGTTTGATCCAGGCTGGAGGGTGATGGAATAAGGTTGCCTCCCAAATCTTCAATCGTGAACTCCTGGTCGGTTGCATCTTTATATGCTTCCGCTTGTACTACCGTAAGCGGTTGAATGGCCATGGAAGGCCGGTAGTCGGTATAGGATAACCCGGTATTGACATCCCAGCGTTTTCCTAAGCTTCTTTTCATTCGAAAACCACCCGACAGGGTATTGACAGCATTAAATTGGTCGGTACTGGCTGCAATGCCGGCGCCCAGTTGTATTTGCCGACCTTTTTTTGAAACCTTGACCATGGTTGGAAGGGTAGGGATGACTGGAAGCGTACGTGAGGCTACGAGGAGATGCTGTGGGGCTACGAGGGGAGACAACTCAAACGATTCAAATTTAACAAAAGTTGTCGCTTCAGGGTATTGATGGATTGTTTGGTTGTTAATTGTCAGATTTTCAGTTTGTTGTACATGGTTTTTTGCCTCTGAATAGCCTTCGTTTACGCTTTCTGATTGGAAAGAAATGAGGTTGGATTTTGTTTCATAAGTCACTACCCGATGTAAAGGAACAGATGGCTGGTTGTCAGGCGGGAGGGCAACAGAAGCCTCATCGTCAGAAATAACAGCAGGCACATTTGACGGAACGCGCTCAGTCATCGGAACTGGAGATGATTGAGGCATTTCAGGAGTAGAAGAAGTTGGTTTATTCCAATATTGGCGTCCGCCCCATACCGCGATGGGAATCAGCAGCACAAGCAGCCACCACCAGGCAAACCGCCTTTTTTTCTTTTCGACCGGCATTTCATGATCCAGAATTTGCCGCATGGCATTCCAGCTTTTATCGATGGTCTGTTTTTGAACGTCTTTCATCAATCAATTTATCTTATGAGGGCTTGTGGTTAAAGCCCTGAACTTACTAATTTAAGATCACCGTCGATTTCCAACATGTCGCGTAATTTTTGACGCGCCGTGCTGAGGTGCCATTTCGAAGTGCCTTCGCTCATTTTGAGCGTATCGGCTATTTCAGCATGACTGTAACCTTCGATAGCGTATAATTTGAATACCTCCTGCGATATCGGCGGAAGCGTTCGGACGGCTTTTAAGATGTCTTCTTCAAAAAAATGGTCTAAACCATTTGCCGGAACTGACTGATCGTGATCATCCAGTATCAGGAAATGCAGGTATTTCGCATGCCGGCGATAATAGTCGGCCATACAATGATACACCAGGCGCCTGATCCAACCTTCCAAACTTCCACGGTGTTCAAAGAGGTGAATCTTTTTAAACACCCTCAAAAAGCCGTTATTCACCATCTCGATGGCGATGTCTTCGTCCCTTGCGTATTTTCTGCACATGCGAAGCATTTCAGGAAAAAAACGCCGGTAGAGCGCTTCCTGCGCCCGACGGTCGTTCGCAGCGCAACCGCTTACGAGCTCTTCTTCCGTGTATGTGCGTTTTTTTTGAAACAAGGGTAGAAACAGTTTTTACAATAAAATTCCGATGCCGATATCCAACCGCTTATGCAAAATCTGATCGTTCGCAACAAAACTGGACCACCAACCATTGGTGTAGGCTCTGGACCTGCGTTGCAGATGAATACCCAAATGTACGGTAAAATGATTGCCGACCCGATATCCAAGCTGCCCTTGTGCCATCCATCCACCCTTCCAGGTTTCAACAGGGCCGTCAATTATTACTTCACCGTTTTTGTGTTTAGGGCTGAAGCCAAATCCTGCGCCGAAAGCAAAATAGGGTGAAATAGGCCGCCTGGAAATATACCCGCGCATTTCTGCAAATACAGGATAAACGGCCGGGCTTGTGCCTCCTATATTGAATTGATGGATGCCAACACCCAATCCAACACTAGCCCATCGGTGCAACTTGAAACCCGAGCTGTGCTGCAAGCCTAGTCCAAAGCCGCTTTGGCCGCTCAAACTCAGGAGGCTGGTGGCGTGATACCACCCATGCTCTGAAAAGGAATAAGGCCGTTGAGAAAGACGGTTTCGGTCGCCCTTGCAGCGTTGTACGATCTTCCTGACATTCACAGACGGAACACGCATTTCGGCCCCATTCCAGGATTCCATCACCAGGGTGCCCCCCTCTTCATAACTGATTATTTTTCCTGTCAACACCGATCCGTTGTGGAGGTGTACCCTATCCCTGCATTCCTCCTGGCCAAAAGCAGTTTGCATGGCCACTAAACACATCCAGATTGTCGAAATAATAGTTGATTTCATAACGGGCTGGAGCTTATTTTTCTACAGGAATGGCGCTTATTTGCCGGGGAGAAGAAGGGTCGGTCACATCGAATTGGTAAAACCCGTCGTCGCCAACCACCATGATATGTTCGTTGCTGAAAGCAATTACATCGTAAGTTGCCAGGTTACTTAGATGCGATAACTGTTTGATTTCCAATGGGTCGGTGCGGTCGAATATTTTCAGGCCGTCGTCACAGAGGAAAAGCAGATCGTTGGTGATCGACAGGCCGAAAGGGCGTTTCATGGGGTATGTCCGCTGTAAGGAAGCAGATGGCAGGTTTTGAACGTCGATGATGTCCAATTGATTAAATGTGCCGTTGCATGTGGTGCCGTCGTGAATGGTTACGTAGGCATGTTTATCGTCGCACACAACCGGGTCGCAGCCGGTGGCATGGGTGAATTGTGATTCCAGCACCGGATGTGCGGGATTGGAATTGTTGAAAATAAACACGCCGGATTGAGTGCCGATAAACAAGCGGTCTTTCCATGGGAAAATGGTTTCGGCGTTCCAGCCAAGGTAGGTGGAATCGACACGCTTCGGACAAGACGGATTTTCAAGCGTCCAGGAGCGAAGCATCCAGTTGTCGACTGTGTATAAATAATTGTCAGCGAAGCCGAAACGTGCATAAGAGCCTGAAATGCCGAGTGTGGCCGACAGGTTGCGAATGCCGCCCGACGATTCGGCAGTGGCTGCCATGGGGGCGTCAAGAAACAGCACATCGCCCCGGCGGAACCACAACTGCCCCCAATTGCTGTCGGAGCAATTGATCTTTTCGGTGACTTCGGTTTGTTTGTAATCAATGATGTATCCGTTTGTGGGGTCAAATCCAAACAATGGAAATACGGCTTTTTCTCTGCACACCTCTTGCGGATTTTGAAGGTCGGAAACATCGATGGTAAGTAGGTCGATGTATTGATCGGCATACAGGAAATTTCCCTTAATGATCAAATCCAGGTTGCCGGGGATGTTCCAAAATGCGATTTGTTGAGGATTGGAAGGGTCGGAATTGTCAATCACATGGATGCCTTCCTGTTGTTCATTGATAAATAAATAGGCGCCCAGGGCGAAAATTTTCCCTGGCTTTTTAAGTGGTTTGGGGCTTTCAAACTTAATTTCCTGGCGAATTTCAGAAAATGGTTTGTACACCGGATCCATACGAACATAGGTGTGTTGGGAGGTGCATTCGTCGCGCAGGCATGCTGAAAAGATACCTGTGGTGATCAGAATAGCGCTTAACAGTAGTAGTGACTTGTATTTCATGTCGAAAAAAAATAGAATGGGTTGAACTTCGATTCACCGTTGTTGGGCGGCTTCGACAGGATAGACAGTACCACAGAAAAAAAGGTTGGGTTCAGCCCTCAAATACCAAAGCTTCATGCCCCAATTTCCGGAAATCGACGAGGGTCACGGAAGAAACGCCTTGTTCGGGCATGTAAACACCGTAAATGGTGTCGACGGCAGCCATCGTCGCTTTGTTGTGGGTTACGACAATGAACTGCGATTTGGAAGAAAACTCCCGGATGATCCGGTTGAATTTTTCAATATTGGCATCATCCAGCGGCGCGTCCACCTCGTCAAAGATGCAAAACGGCGCAGGTTTGAGCAGGTACAAGGCAAACAACAAAGCAATGGCCGTCAGCGTCTTTTCGCCGCCGGAAAGTTGGGCGATGGTTTGAGGGCGTTTGCCTTTTGGTTTGGCAATGATGTTGATGTCTGATTCGAGCGGACTGTCCGGATTGGTAAGCACCAGGTCGGCAGAATCATCTTCCGTGAAAAGCGTCCGGAATACCTGAATGAAGTTTTCGCGTACCTGTGCGAAGGATTCAAGGAAACGCGCGGTAGCGGTTTCTTCGATTTCCTTCATGGTTTGCAGCAGGTTTTCTTTGGCGCTCAGGATGTCGTTGCGTTGTTGGGCAATGGTATCGTGGCGTTCTTTGATTTCATTGTAAGCCTCGATGGCCATGGGGTTGATTTCGCCGTAATTGTCCAGACGCCGTTTGAGGTTATTCACGTCTCTTTCCAGCGCTTCGCGCTCGAAATTTTCGTCTGGCTCCCGGTTAATGACATCGTTCACGCCGATTCCAAATTCAGCCCGGAGTCGCTCGCCGATGGCGGTTATTTCAAATTTTACGTCGGAAAATTTGTCTTTAAGTCGATTGACCAGCCCTTGCAGGTCTTGTTGTTTGCGGAAATTATCGCGTTGTTTGTTTTCCAGTTCGTGAATTTCATTGCGTGCCTTGAAGTAGGATTGTTCGACACCGCTCAACGACGCTTCCTTTTCCTTTTTTTCGGCATAAGCTGCTACCAATTCCTCACTGATTCGTTGAATATCGCCTTCAATTAAACCAATTTCATCGTTGTTGCGCACCAGGTTGGTGTTGGCGGTAGCCAGGCTTTGCCGCAATTCTTCACGTCGGTTTTCCCTGAAAGTCAGTTCCTGCTTGAAGGAGTTGACCTTGTTCTGTTGCCGGATAAATTCGATATGGTTTTGGTTATAGGCGGCGCTTGCCTGGCTGAGTTGCTCGGCCACGTCGCGGAACGAACCATCGGCGTTGGTCAGGCGTTCCCGAATGGCTTCGGCTGCTGCGGTTTTGGTTTTAAGTTGTTGTTCGATCAGCACGTTGTTTTCCGTAAGCTGGCGAATTCTTTCATTGGCATCGCCGGCCTGGGTATCAAAATTAGCTACAAAGGCGGCAATATTGTCGAGTTTTGCCTGTGTACCCGCATTTTCCTGGTGAATGCGGTTCATGCTATGCTGCTCCTGCTGAAGGGCTGCTGATTGATCGGCATTTTTCAACGACATGAGGTTGGTGCGAATACTGCCCAACTGCGTATTCAACTGCGTTTCTGTCGACTCCAGCTTTTTAATGTCAACTTCGAGTATTTCCAGGTTCTTTTTCCGGCCAATTTTTTTGCCCTCGAACAAACCGACCGAACCTCCGCTCATGCTGAATTTTCGCCGAACAAACGTGCCGCTCTTCGACAATACCGTCAAGTCCGTTCCCGGAGGTAGGGTAGGCATTTGATCCTCCACAATGACCACATTACCCAATAAATACTCAATAAGTGGCCGATATGAGGCTTCTACCTCCACCAGATCGACCGCGCGCATACCCACGGGAAGCAGGGCCAGGGGGCTGTCGAATTGCTGAATGGCATCGAGCATAAAAAAGTTGGCCCGACCTTTTTGATTTTTACCTAACAATCCGATGGCTTTTACGGCCTCTTCGGCGTTGGGCACCACATAATAGTTGAGGTAGTTTTCCAGGTAATTTTCAATCACAATCCGATATTCTTCGCGCACATAGATCAGGTCGGAAAGCAAGGGGCAACGTTTAGCCCACTCTTTGTCCTGGCTCAGGAATTTGATGCTTTCAGGGAATCCTTCCAGCGACTCAACCATACTTTTGGTGAGTTTGTATTCATTTCTGCGGGCATCGAGCTGGCGGTTGTGTTCGGCCAGTTTTTTTACAAGGGTTTCCTGCTGTTGTTCTGCGATTTCAATGTCGGCTTTCCTTTTTTGCTCAGCGGTTTCCAATTCGGCTATTTTTTTCGCCTGAATGGTTTCCGCCTTTTTTTGTTCCGTGAGTTGTTGCTGCAGGGTTTGCATTTCAGCCCGTCGTGTGGCAATATCGCTCAGGGTACGTGCTACATCCAGGCGCAAGTTTTCGATCTGACTGCTTTGAATGGCTTTGGTTTTTTCAAGTTCGACAATTTCGCGTTCGATGGTCTGTTGTTCTTTCACGAACTCGTCGAGGTTGCCTTTCAGCAAGTTATGGTTGGAACGAACCGCGTCGAGGTTTTTATGGGCTGTGTTGAGTGAGGTTTCCAACTCTTCTTCCAGGTTCCGTTCGTAATTGAGGTCGGTCTGATAACCTTCAATTTCAGTTTCAAGTGATCTGAAAGTTTGGCTGTTGTTGGTGATTTGGTCGGTAAGTCGTTGAATATCATTGCGAACGAAGGAGCGTTTTTGCTCCAGCATGGCTTTTTCGTTCTCTTTGCTTCGAATACGGCCGGTGAGTCGGTTAACCTCCTGTTGTTGTTCGCTCAGGGAAGTTTCCTTGTCGGTATGGCTTTTTCGTTTTGATTCGATATCGGCTTCAAGCAGCCTGGCCATTGCTTCTGAACTTCGGTAATTGTCTTCTTCCCGGGCGATTTGCCCTTCCAGCTCTTTGTACGATTTTTTGTGTCGGGCGAGGTTGTGAACGGCCAGTTCGACGTTGAGGTTTTTGTATTCGCCTTTTAGTTCGTAGTATTTTTGAGCGCGGTCTGCTTGTTTTTCGAGTTTTTTTAGTTGATCGCTGATTTCAAAAAGCAGGTCCTCCACCCGGTCGAGGTCGGCTGCGGTAGCTTCCAGTTTTTGCTGTGTTTCGTGTTTTCGCGCCTTGTACTTGCTGACGCCGGCAGCTTGTTCGAACATTTTCCGGCGGGCTTGCTCCCTGTCGCTGAGCAAATCTTCTACCATATTCAACGCAATGATCGCGTATGAATCGGCGCCAATGCCTGTATCGAGAAACAGAGAGGTGATGTCTTTGAGGCGGCAGGTAACACCATTAAGCCGGTATTCGCTTTCGCCGCTACGGTAGAGGATGCGGCTGATACTAACCGAAGTATATTCGGTAGGGAGGATGTTTTTGGTATTGTCGAAGGTAAGGGTTACTTGGGCCACCTGTCCTTCTTTGCGCTTTTTGGTGCCGTTAAAAATAACCGACGACATTTTATCCAAGCGCAGTTGACTGCTTTTTTGCTCGCCTAACACCCAGCGGATGGAGTCAACCACATTGCTTTTCCCAGACCCGTTGGGCCCAACAACGCCTGTAACATCAGCGTTGAAATGCAACGCAGTTTCATTGGCAAATGACTTAAAACCTTTAATTTCTAATGACTTGAGGCGCATGGGCTAAACTCAGCAATTGCAAATTCGCAGAAAAGCGGGCGAAATTAGCGCATCGAAGGTAAATTAACACAGATAAGTTATCAACATTGCTCAATTTCGTAGGAAGGAATAAAGAAGTGAGCGTGCTGAACGCAAAAATTTAAATTAATCCGCTTCACGAACAAAACTTTGTCTATTTTTGCGGGCATTTTTTGAAAAGCGAACAAAATATTGAGATAAGAAATGGCAAAACGTAAATCTGAATCAGCAGAAACCGTTGAAATACAAGAAGTAACGGCAACCAGGACGCCTACCGTACCGTTTTGGGAGAAGAACCCCAAAATCGTGATGTATGTACTTGGAGGCATTGCCGTATTGATCGGCGGATGGATGTTGTATAAAAATTTGGTGGTAGGCCCGAAAAATCAGGAGGCATTATCTGCCATGTGGCAAGCTGAACAACAATTTGGCCGCGACTCCTTTTTAATGGCGCTCGACAATCCGGGCGGTGGATACGATGGTTTCGTTACCCTGGCCGATAAATATTCCGGAACGCCGGCCGGCAATCTGTGCAATTATTATGCAGCAATTTGTAACCTGCAAACCGGAAACTTTGATGGCGCGATCGAATACATGAACAAATACGACGCTTCCGGAGAAACACTGCCTGCCTTGAAATACGGCGTTTTGGGCGATGCATACGCTGAAAAGCAGGATTATTCTAAAGCCTTGGATTATTACGGCAAAGCTGCAGATGCGACTGAAGTGGATGTGCTCGCCATATATTACCTCAAAAAACTGGGTATGCTGAATGAACATCAGGGGAACAAAGAGGCAGCCTTGAAAGCGTACGAACGCATTCAACGCGATTTCCCAAATCCACAGATTGCAGACTGGCGCGATGTTGAAAAATACATCTACCGTGCAAAAGCGCCTAAATAGGCCTGCTCACAACTGAGGTTAAACTTCTTGTTGTTTGGTTTTAAAAACGGTCGGTGGCTAAAACATTGATTTACAGCGCTCAGTACGGCAAGCCGTCCTTGCGTTGACTATAAAACAAAACATGATTTATCCCGAATTTTGGCTATCTG
>JAEUUR010000334.1 GCA_016787465.1 Saprospiraceae bacterium
CACCTTACAGGACCGGCTAAAGCCGGTGTTACCTGTTCAAGCATCAAGCATCCAGCATCAAGTATCAAGCATCCAGTATCCAGCATCCAGCACCGTGTCAAGAAAAAAGCCCACCTATCTCTACGCCATAGCCAGTGTTGCACTGGTGTTGTTTGTATTGGGTTTTTTTGGATTGATGGCAATACACGGCCGAAAGTTAGTGAACCTGTTCAAGGAACGGGTGGATATTTGGTTGGAACTTAAACCCGGGCTCGCCCAAAGCGATGTTGCCCGGATGGTTGGGTTGATTCGCCAGCAGGATTTTGTGAAGCCGGAGAGCGTTACCTTTATTACCAAAGAACAGGCAGCGGCAACCATGCGGGAAGACCTGGGCGACGCCAGCATGCTGGAAGATATGCCCGATCTGCTACGTGATGTGGTGCGGTTTAATGTGAAAGCGGAGTTTCTCGACGATCAAAAACTGAGCGCCTGGCGTGAAACGCTGAAACAAGACAGTATCGTCAGCGATTTATATTTTGAAGCGGCCAATACGGGCAACGTCAGCCGAAACCTGCAAACCATGGGGCTTGCCACGCTCGTGTTGAGTTTGCTGCTCATTTTCGCTGCCGTAGCCCTCATTCACAATACCATTCGCCTCGATCTGTTCTCCAACCGCTTTCTGATCAAAAATCAGGAGCTCGTCGGTGCATCCTGGGATTTTATTAGTCGTCCTTACATTCGCCGCGGATTGATCAACGGTTTGTTGAGCGCCTTGTTGGCCATCGCCGCACTCAGTCTGATGCTTTGGTGGCTCCGATCCTTGATGCCTGAACTGGAAACGCTGGGCGATCCGAACGGCATCTTATTGGTTATGACGGGCCTGGTGGTCATGGGCATGCTGATTTCAGGCGCCAGCACCTGGTTTGTGGTGAACAAATTTTTGAAAATGCGCATCGACGATTTGTATTAATAGATTGAAATAACAACAACATAAAGATTCAACCCTGAAGGGTTTCATCCGGACCGGCTAAAGCCGGTGCTACCTGAACGAATAACGAACAGCAAATATGGCTAAACAACAACCGCAGCGCCCACAACAGGCGCCGCAACCACCGAAAAAAGCAGCGCCTGCACCGGCTCGCCGTGCGGAGAAAAAAGATAGTTTTTTTAATAGGCCTGGTAACCGCGAATTGATTTTCGACAAACAGAATTTCATCTACATGGGCGCCGGATTGCTTTTGGTGCTGCTTGGTTTGGCGGCTATGTCGGGCGGCGCAATGCCCGACCCCAATAAATGGGAGCCGGAGCGTATTTACAGCTTTCGCCGCATTACTCTAGCTCCGATCATGATGATTGCCGGTTTTGTGGTGGTTATCCTCGGTATTTTTAAGAAAAAGGCCACAACGGACGTTACCGACAACGCCGAACTTTATCAATGAACTACCTGCACGCCATTATTCTGGCGATTATTGAAGGCATCACGGAGTTTTTGCCGGTTTCATCCACGGGACACATGATTATCGGATCCTCAGCCATGGGGATCGCCTCCGACCCGTTCGTCAAGGTGTTTACGGTAGCTATTCAGTTTGGCGCCATTCTTTCGGTGTTGGTGCTGTACTGGCGTCGTTTTTTGCAAAATTTTACGTTTTACCTTCGACTGTTGGTCGCTTTTTTGCCTGCAGCCGTATTCGGCTTGTTGTTTAAAAAACAGATCGACGGGTTGTTGGAAAATATTGTCGTGGTAGCTATCGCCCTGATCGCCGGAGGCGTCGTGTTT
Organism: Saprospiraceae bacterium; assembly: GCA_016787465.1. Classification (GTDB taxonomy): domain Bacteria; phylum Bacteroidota; class Bacteroidia; order Chitinophagales; family Saprospiraceae; genus M3007. Next base: position 1,757 of record JAEUUR010000334.1, read on the forward strand.
TTGTTACTCGACGATTTTTTTGCCCGCCGCCGTCTCCAGGAAACTTCCATCGATCATATTTCTCTTCCCAAATCATTCAATATTGGCTTGTTCCAGGTGATTTCCATGGTGCCGGGAGTCAGTCGCTCGGCGGCTACCATTATCGGCGGACTCACCCAGGGGCTTTCGCCGGCTACGGCTGCCGAATTTTCCTTTTTCCTCGCGGTGCCAACCATGTTTGCCGCCACCTGCAAATCGCTTTGGGATTATGTCAAAGACGAAGGCGGCACCTTTACCGGACAGGAAATCGGCCTCCTGGCTGTGGGCAACCTGGTCGCGTTTGTAGTGGCCATGCTCGCCATCAAATCCTTCATCCGTTACCTGAGCCAACACGGGTTCAAAGTGTTCGGCTATTACCGCATTGCGGTGGGTATTTTGTTGCTCATCCTCTGGAAACTGGGCGTTTTCGACCAGGTGGACGTGGGCAATTTTTGATCCTACCGATGTTGCGCCCCTGCCGGGGCGATATCGGTGATTCAAGGAAATTGCCTAAGCTTAGTCGACACTCGGCACTTCCATATTTCGCCCTTTCAGGGCTTTTATGTTACGCCAGATTTTCCAGCAGGGCTTCACCCTGCTTTGTTAGATTTCGCCCTTTCAGGGCTTAAGTCGCCCTGCGGGGC
>JAEUUR010000114.1 GCA_016787465.1 Saprospiraceae bacterium
TACCTGGGGGATCAACTTTGTCCGCAACGACCTTGGCAATGGCATCTATTCCATGTGGGCGCGCGTGCCGTTTCAAATTGATGGTATTGACCTTGGTTGGACCGGCGCATTGCACTGGGAACAAAGTCCCAAAAAAGTAAAAGGCAATTATAACATTATTCCTTTTGCAAATTCTTCTTTGTCAAAAGATTACGAAGAAGGAAACACGTGGAAAACCAATGCCGCTGCAGGCATCGACGCAAAAATAGGAATCGGCTCCGGGATGAATCTTGACGTAACGCTCAACCCGGATTTTTCGCAGGTTGAAATAGATCAACAGGTAATCAACCTCACACGGTTCGATGTGCAACTCCCCGAGAAGCGCACCTTTTTTCTGGAAAATGCCGACTTGTTCGGTGGTTTTGGCATTCCGCCAATCCGTCCGTTCTTTTCAAGAAGAATTGGATTGGACGACGATGGAAACCCATTGCCTATTCTGGGAGGGCTCAGGCTATCCGGCAACCTGAATGCCGACACCAGAATTGGTTTGATGACCATGCAAACGGGAAAAAAAGACAGCATTCCATCCAGGAACAACACAGCCATTGCGGTAAAAAGACGATTATTCGGCAGAAGCACCCTGAGTGGTTATTTCCTCGACAGGGAAGATTTTAAAGGCGGTGAAATTCAGGCTGGAAAGTTCAGTAGAAATGCCGGAATGGAGTTTTCATTCATATCGACGGATGGGAAATGGCAATCGTGGATTACGCACCATCGTTCCATGCGTACAGGTATCAGCGCAAACAACTGGTGGGGAAATTCCGGATTTGCCTACAGCTCACGCAAGTTTTCCTGGGTATTTGATTTGTCGCATGTCGGTGAAAACTACTACGCTGATTTAGGATTTGAGCAACGGATCGAAAATTATGACGCCCTGCGTGATACCACCTTTCGCATTCCATATAATTTCATTTTTAATCAATTCGACTTCAAATTTTTCCCCAAAAGCACCTCCAGCAAGTTGAATTTTACACAAATTGCCGGCCCGGCCCTATTAGTGTTGAATAATGATGGTTCAGTGAACGAATTTTCTTCGGACGTAACTTTCAGCGCATTTTTTAAAAACACCTCGGAATTATCCGCTACCATCAGGCCTGTGTATTCAAACCTGCCGGTCAGTTTTAAATTAGACGATGAAGAAGATCTGGTAAAATGTCCGCCCTTGCCTGAAGGCATTTACCGCTATTTACAAGTAGGCGGAGAATGGAATGGTGATTACCGAAGCCCGTTTTTTTACAGCCTCGGATTCATTGCCGGCCAATTTTATAATGGGTCGCAGTTAAGCTTTAGGGCCGAACTTTCGTATCGCTTTCAACCTTTTATGAATGTCCGACTGGAAGCCGAGTACAACAAGCTTAGTTTTCCAGTGCCATATTGCGATGTAGAGTATTTCAATATTACCCCCAGGATTGAAGTGTTTTTTGCAAAAAACCTGTGGTGGACAACCTTTGTGCAGTATAACACCCAGTCAGACAATTTCAACATCAATAGCCGGCTTCAATGGCGTTACCGGTCGATGAGTGATTTGTTTTTAGTTTTTACCGACAACTACGCGGTAAAAATCTGGGGGCCGAAAAACAAAACCTTGGTGCTTAAACTAAATTATTGGCTATGAAAACCATCCCCATCAACGAACTTGTGTCATTGACAGCGTTTGAAACGAATGACAAAAGCAACCTGCTTTTGTACATGAATGATGAACTAATTTATCAGAACACGTTGCGCGTACCCATACCATATACCAGCACTGACGCAATAGATTGGCTGAATAAATGCGAAGTTGAGCTTCAAACATTCAATCAGCCAATCAATTGGGCGATCAGGCATGAGACAGCCGGATTAATTGGAGGTATAGGGCGGTTTTGCAGCACGGGATTCGATGGCCACCGCGATGAAATCGGATACTGGTTGGCCCAACCGTTTAGAGGCGCAGGGTTGATGTCTTCAATTGTGGCGAAGTATTGCACCTTTTTATTGAATGCATTTCCTGATCTGATGCGGCTTGAAGCCCATGTTTTTCCACATAATCCTGCCTCCGCCAGGGTATTGGAAAAGTGCGGATTTGTCCAAGAAGCATACCTGCGGAGTTACCACAAGAAAAACGGGCAACTGCTTGATTCTGTACAGTTTGCATTATTCAGGTGACGCCTCATTCCTTTTTGGTACCGGATCGTGCATCGGATGGTGACTCCAGGGATGGCATCGAAGTATCCTTTTGACAGCCAAATAAAATCCTTTAAAAATACCCCATTCCTGAATGGCTTCGATCGCATAATGCGAACAAGTGGGTTGATACCTGCATTTATTGGCGCCGAGTAAAGGCGACAAAAATATTTGATAAGCCCGGATGGGTATAATCAGCAGGTATTTTAAAAAAGAAGAAATCATGGTATAAAGGTACCGTCGAATTTGGATTAGTATGGCGCCGGCACAACGTTTTTTACTGCTGGAATCGATTTTAAATAGGCAAAAATAGCGGCAGCATCATCGTCGCTTAAGTTTTTGTAATTCTGCCAGGGCATAGGTGGCCGTAACATTCTTCCGCCGTCAAGTCCTTTGGCTTTGCCTTCGCGCAATGCTTTTTTGAATTGCTCCAGGCTCCAATTCCCCAAACCTGATTCATCTGGAGTAAGGTTGGCGGCAAATGTTACGCCCCACGGGCCTACTCCGACGGTAAGGCTCATGTTGAACAATGCCCAATCTTTCAAAATATTTTTGTCGGCAATTACCGGAAGCGTATCTGCTGCCGGATAGCCGGACAATAACCGGGCTGGATCAGGCGCCGGGCCCTGCGGAGTCATGATTTTAGGTGTGTGGCAGTCATTACAACCCATAATTTCCACGAGGTATTTCCCGCGTTCGATGGAGTGTGAATTTTGAGCGTCGGCTGTTGCATTGGTTGGCGGCTGTTCGGCACAGCGCCAAAGACAAATGGCAAAAAATAAAAGTACAGTCAGGTTCGATTTTGTCATGTGATTTTTTTGGGCAAATGTAAATCAGGGAATCATTGTATTTTATTGAAAATTTTAAGGCTGCATCGGAGGCTAATTCACTTTCGATGCAGCTCTTTCAGTTAGTTACTCTTCCGCGTTCTTTAACTTCATTAGCAGGGTATAAGCATTCTTTAATACTAGTTTGGTTTGACTAACCGAATTTCCTGATACGGTCTGAAAAGAAGAAAATCCGTTTTCAGAAACACCCGGCACAACCTCAATCATATCAAAAACGGTATCTGAAACGGCGGCAAACACGTAGTGTTTATTGTCGAACCTGACAATGGCTTCATTTGGGACGGTTAACTCTTGGTGATTGCCGGTCTCTACTTCAGCTGTCATATACATGCCGGGTTTCAAATCGCGTACTGGGTGATCAAATTGACAATGTACTTCTACACTCCGATCCGTTCCTACCTGCTGGCTCATATAAACGATGCGGGCTTGATAACGACCGTCAGGGTTTGCCTGGTTAAATGCAACAACTTTTTGACCAATTTGAAATGCATGCAAGTCTTTTTCAAAAACCCCCAAGGTCAGGTGGGTGTTATTTATGTTTACCAGTTCAAAAAGGATATCAGTTGGTGAAAAATACTTTCCGACATTTCCATTCACCGCAGTTACATAAGCATCCATAGGAGCATGTAACTGTAC
>JAEUUR010000414.1 GCA_016787465.1 Saprospiraceae bacterium
CTAAATGAATGGGAGTACCCGAACAACAGAAACAATACACAGGCAATGTTGCTGAATGTTTGTTTCCAGATGCGCGGATACTCCCATTTTTTGTATCCATCCGTTGAGAGAGTCGCATCAAACTTGAGGCATCTCTTGTTAAATGCATGCAAACCATAAAATCAGTTATTGTTTTCCACAAGGAGTTACAAGAGTCACAGGAGTAACAAGCGTAACTAAAAAACTCCTGCACCTCCTGTAACTCTTGTAACTCCTTGTGGAAAAACAATTTACAATACAGTAGCCCGTAGAGGCATTGCAGTAACCACAGGCAATTTTTAGGGTACATTGTCCGGATAGGCTTTTTAAATATATCTGCTACACCAAAAAAGAAAATCCCGAACCTTGGCTGATTGCCAAAATTCGGGATTGTGGGCCCGGCAGGAATTGAACCCGCGACCGTCTGATTATGAGTCAGCTGCTCTAACCACCTGAGCTACGGGCCCTGTTCGAGAATAGAACGCCGCAAAGGTATTTTTAATTCCTGTAATGCGCAAAACTTATGCGTGTTTCGTCACTGTCGTTTTTGCGTCTTTCGAACAAGAGGGTATCGCGCCAAATTCCGTTCATTTGGCCTATTCGTTCGCGGCGGCCGACCAGGCGGAATCCTGCTTTTTCGTGCAACCGAACGCTGCCCGTGTTTTCAGGAAAAATGCCTGCCTGAAGGGTCCAAAAGCCGGCAGCTTCGCTTTCGGCGATCAGTTGTTCCAGCAATTTTATGCCAACACCCCGGCCACGGGATGTGTCAGCGATGTACACGCTCACCTCGCCTACGCCCGCGTACACGCACCTGCCCGATACGGGCGTGAGCGCGGCCCAGCCCACCACCCTGCCTTCGTGTTCGGCCACCAGCCTGCATGGTTGTACATGGGCGGCGTCCCATTCCTGCCATTCCGGAATGGTTGTTTGAAAGGTGGCGTTTCCAGTTTGTATGCCTTCCTGGTAAATGGCTGCCACTTGCGGCCAATCGGCGGGGGTTAGTGTGCGGATGTGCATATCATGGAAAATAATTCGCAAAGCGGACCATCCCTGCCCCATAGATGACCCACATTACCCTTTGAATAAAAAATCAATTACAACACCCCGGTTCGCAGCAAGCCGCTTTTTCGCCAATCTTTACTTTCGGTTTTTGCTCCCGGCTGATGTTTTTAGCGCCCGTTCCTCCCGGTTTTTCAGCATATACCGTGATGCTGAAAATACCAGCCTTGGCGCTTCGGAATTCATCCAGCTCAGCAGCAGTCAGGTATTGCAATAAAATGTTGTCGGGAATCAGAATCGGTTTTTGTTTCTGGACGAGGATGTTTTCAAAACCTGCCTCACGGATCAATTGGAGGTATGCTTCCATCTGCAACGCGCCTGCTACACAGCCTGCGTACATTTCAGCAGAAGTGATCAGGGATGCCGGAAGTTCGCCGAGCAGTACCACATCGGAAATGCTGAAATGGCCGCCCGGGCGCAGGGTGCGTTTAATTTCCTCAAATACCTTTGCTTTATCCGGTACCAGGTTCAGCACGCAATTACTCACCACAACGTCAACCGATGAGTCGCTCAGCGGCAGATCTTCGATATCGCCCTGGCGGAACTCGACGTTGTTAAATCCGAGTTTTTCGGCATTTTGACGGGCCAGCTTGATCATAGCCGGGGTAAAATCGACGCCGATCACCTTGCCGGTTTCGCCGGTTTCAGCACGCGCGACGAAACAATCGTTGCCGGCGCCGGAGCCGAGATCAAGTACCGTATCGCCTGGCTGGATGTGCGCAAATTCCGTCGGCAGACCGCAACCCAACCCCAGGTCGGCATCTGGGTTATAGCCGGGAAGTGCGGCGTAGGATTCCGACATGATGGTGTAGGTTCCGCTGAGGTCGGCGGGGTCGCAACAGCCTACTCCGCAACAGGAAGCCTCGTTGACGGCTTTGTCTTGCAATGCGATTTGCGCGTACTTTTCCTGAACCATGGTTTTGATCTCGGATGCACTGTTTTTGTTCATAGCTTAATTTTTTAACACAGATTTATGTGATTTGAATGATTTCAAGGATTCATTTCTGTTTAGCAGCAACGCTGCTCGCGCGCTTCCAGGAAAAACGTTTTAAATATAGATTCAAAACGGGCGAAATTTTCCCAATTGATGCAATAACACGATTTTACCCCATCTACCGTACCGCTGATCAGCCCGGCATTTAACAGTTCTTTCAAATGTTGGGAAACGGTGCTTTGGGCCAAAGGCAACACTTCCACGATCTGGCCGCATATGCAGGTTTTTTGCTCTGCCAATACTTTCATGATCGCTACCCTCGCCGGGTGGCCCAATGCTTTTGCAAAATCTGCAAGCATCAACTCCTCCGCACCGAACTCCTGTTTTTTGTTAATTGCCATTGTTTTGATTTTATATCGCAAATATACGATGAATATGAGCGAATAAACCAAATCATTTTAAACATATTTTTTATTTTAATTTTTAAAATACAGAAAGACAAATGATATTTACAAGGAGTAACAAGCGTTACAGGAGGTACAGAAGTATCTAAACCGCTCTTGTAACTCCTGTTCCTCCTGTAACTCTTTGTAAAAAAAACGGACAAAAGCTAAGGTAGTCGGCATAAAAAATCCCGAACCCAGGTGATAACCAAAGTTCGGGATTGCTGATGTTGATATTTGTTATGCGAGGTTAACGCACCACGGTGACATCGCCTTTTTTGAAGATATGCATAATACGGCCGCAGATGGAAATATCTGCCTCCAGGTGCCAAACCTGAACACCCGGGTTCATTTGATCCGCTCGGAAGTTTCCGTTCCAGGCGTCCGACAGGCTTTCTGTTTCGAACAACTTATTCCCCCAGCGGTCAAACACTTCGAAATGCATGGCCACCACCGTAATACCTGCGGCAAAAATGGGTTTGAACTCCGCATTTTCAGGATTCACCGCGGTTGGTTTCATCACATTTGGCACATAAACAATCTGCAAATCCGGCGCAAGATCGGCCCATTGTACCTGGGCTTCGCTGCGCTCGGTACTGCATTGGTCGCTCACTTCTACCCAAACAGGCCCTGCTTCCAATACCTGGGTCGCGGCGGTTTCCGCGCCGTTCCACCAGCGGTACTTCATCGTGGCCGCATCGCCACCTTCCACCACTGGGCGAAGTTCGATGCCGGCGCTATCACAAGGCAATACGCCATTGGGCAATGTCACTAAAATTTCCGGAATAGCCGGTATTTCAACGTTTTGTTGGAAAATACAGTTGTTTCCATCTTCCAGATAAACAGTGTAACCACCTGCATTCAGGAGGTCAAACAGCTGTTCGCTTTGGTAATTCACCTGGTCAATTGAAAAGCTGTATGGCGCCTGGCCTCCTGATGAAACACTCACTTCAAGGCTTCCTGTCCCTTGGTTCTTACAGGACTGTTCCGCTTTTACACTAAAATTGGAGCTTGGGAATTCAAGTACCACCACGGTAAGCGTGGAATCGCACCCTTCTGCATTCGAAAGATGGAAATCGCGGCTTTGCCCGGCAGGTATCTTTGTCCCGTTATAATCGTATTCAAGGCCAGGGCAAACGGACACCTCCATCGAATTTGTACTGCTATGCAGTTGTTTCACCGTTACGGTCACAACAGAATCGCAACCCAGCCAGTTTGGCAACGTAAATTGTTGTACCGTGCCGCCGCTTAGGTTTTGCCCTTGATAGTTAAACGTTTCATTCGGACACACACCCACCTCGAATGCAGAAGCCGAGGTAGCCAGCGCTTGAACTTGTACGGTAACGATCGAATCGCAACCGAGCCAGTTTTGTAAGGTGAATGCTTGAGACGCGCCGATGGGCAGGTTGACACCCTGGTAGGTGGCCAAAGTACCCGGACAAGTAAACAGCGTAGCTGCGCCCGTGGAAGTAGGCCATGGTTGCACGTTGACGGTTACCACCGAGTCGCAACCCAGCCAGTTTTGCAGCGTGAAAGCCTGGCTGCTACCCACCGGAATGGATGTGCCCTGGTAGCTGGCCGAGCCTCCCGGACAAGCAAACAGCGTAGCTGCGCCCGTGGAAGATTGCAAGGCCAGTGTATTTACCGTCACAATAGAATCGCAGCCCACCCAGTTTTGGAAGGTAAACTGTTGGGAAGATCCCACCGGAATATTTGTTCCATTGTAATTCACGAAACCTCCCGCACAACCGAACAACAGGGTGGCTGTGTTGGACGTCGGCCATGCCTGAACCGTCACGGTTACCACCGAATCGCAACCGGCAACATTTTGTAAGGTAAAATTTTGGGTTGAACCCACCGGTATGCTGGTACCCTGGTAATTGGCCGAGCCTCCCGGACAAGCAAACAGGGTGGCTGTGCCGGTAGAGGTGGTTAAAGATTGTACGGTGACAGTCACCACCGAATCACATCCGGCTGCGTTTTGGAATGTAAAGTTTTGAGACGTATTGACCGGGACATTCGCGCCGTTGTAGGTCGCAAAACCTCCCGGGCATGCATACAAGGTTTCCGATCCTGTGGATGTAGCCAGCGGGGTCACCGTTACCGTTACCGTCGAATCGCAACCGCCTGCCAGCGGGATGAAAAACGATTGGGTGGTTCCTGCCATCACGGGTGTTCCGTTGTAGGTGGCTGCCGCGCCAGGGCATGCAAAAAGTTCCAGGTTCGAGCTTGCCACCGTACACTGGAAATGGAGCAGCAAATCGGCCGAACCTTGTACATCGCAGCCCGATAAGGTAACGGGCGCGGAACCGATTACGACATGCCAGAACGGCGGCAGGTTATTTTGATCCAGTTGTACGAGGTAATTGGTGGAAAGCACATTCGCCCAGGCAAAGCTACCGTTGCTTCCTGAAACCGCCGTACCAAATGGATTGCCGTTTTGAAGCAACTCGACCGGAATGCCCGACATCAGGGTATCGGCTGCGTCGATGATTCCGTTGTTGTTTACATCCGACCAAACCCTGCCTAGCACGTTTCCATATCCATCGAACAGGTTGAGCGTCAGCGGATCGCTTTGCGCGGTACAGCCGTAATAATCGGTCAGTTCCGCATAATAGGTGCCGCTTTGTTGAGCAATAAAATTGGAGGTGGTAGCACCGGGTATCGGGCTGCCATTGTAGAACCATTGCCAGGCAATCACGGTTGGCAAGTTGGGCAAACAAAGCGTATCCGGTTTACAGCGGGTGAAACAGCCGGACGGAATATTTCCCACCGGTGGCCCCGGAAAAATGGTGTAGGGGTTACTCCTGGCTTCGCAGCCAAATTCATTCACCACCCGGACAAAATAAGTGCCTGGCTCGTCGGTTGTCAGGGCCGACCCGCTTTGACCGGTATTCCAGAACAACTGCCAATTCGGTGGTTGCGGACCGTTATACGTCAGGGTAGTATTCGTACCGGCACATGAACCGTTTGAGGTAATCCAAAAACCGGTCGGGATGGGGTTCACCTGTACCTGGAAGGGGGTAGTTACCATGGTACAGCCTGTGGTTGTATTGGTTACGGTTACCTGGTACGAATAATTTCCTACAGGCAGCAGGGTATTCCTTTCTTCTGTGAAATAAATGCTTTGTGTGAAGCCGTTGCCACCCGACCAATTGTAATTGTAATTGTTGCCGATGGTGACGGCCTGCAATACTACATCTTCACCAAAACAAACTGCCGTTGTAGGATATGAAACATCAATTACCTGGTTTAATTCATTGAATTCCAATGCTTTAATCAGTGCGTCGGGAGCGAGGTTCAACTCCACGCGTACGGCCGGAGGCGCATAAGTACAGCCGTTGGCATCGGTAAGGGTTACCCGGTAACTGCCTTCTTCGCCGACAATCAGCAAAGGACCCGTTGTAGCGGCCGGATCCGACCACACGTATTGCGGGCTGACACCTCCGTTTGCCGGCCCCAGCAAACCAATCACCTGACCTTCGCAGATGGTCGCATTGGGCGGGGAAATCGTGCCTGTCATGTTATTTGGCGCAACAACGACACTTTTTGAAAAACTTGCGGTACATCCATATACATTTTTGGCGGTTAAAGTCACCATGTAATTGCCTGCAGCAACAAAGTTGTGATAAACCGGCGATCCTTTAGCATCGTTGGATGCGCCTGATACCGGGTCGCCAAAATCCCAGGAAATTTCGGTAATGTCAACGGCATTGGGTGGCGGATTGAATTCGAGGGCATTTCCCGCGCACCGTTTTGCAGGTTCTGTAAACGCTACATTGGGCAAATCGGGTACCACTGCCGGCGCAGTTGCTGTAGATGTACAGCCACTAGGGCCGGTCACCGTCAACATCGCGTCATAAATTCCGGAAGTCGCAAAGGTGTGATCCGGGTTTGCCAGCACCGAGGTGTTATCGATGCCGGATGCCGGGTCGCCAAAATTCCATGCATAACCTGCAATCGGATAGCCGGGAAGAAATTCACTGACGTCTTCAAATTCAGATAGATCGCCCGGACAAGAAGGCAACACTTTAAATTGCGCCACCGCTTCTACCCTCAACGAATCGAGCGTTTCACACACTTCTCCGTTCGACAAGAGTACCTTCACTGCCACGATATACCGCCCGGCGTTGGGAAATACGAAACTTGGACTTTCATCATTAGACGTGCCTATGATATTACCTCCAGAGACACCGGCTACCCATTGCGCCGATCCGGGCACATATAAACCTGAATAATCGTTGAGCACCACTACAAATGAATCGCAACGCGGAGTAGGGTCGATCACGGCTTGAATTGAACCCGGAGGGCAAATTGGATTCCCGCTGCACACACTGCAAACACCCGACCCGCCCAAACAATATTCAAACACCCGGATTGGCCCAGCCACGGAGGTACAACCTTTCGCGTTGGTGGCCTGTACGGTGTAGTTTCCGTATTGGTTGGTGGAATAAGTGGTATTTGTTACGCCAGGTAATATGTTCCCGTCTTGAAACCATTGGAAAGTATAGTCTGCATCTGCATTGATCAAAGCGCTCAAATGAACGGTAGATGAATTATTGCAAAAGCCGGTCGGGTCGGGTGTGGTAAGCGACACATCCGGCGTGTCCCAAGAGTCAATAAAAAATTCAGTAACGCCGGTGCATCCGTTCGGGTCGGTTACTTCAACGGCATAACTACCCGGCCCAAGAATCGGTGCAGCTACCGTTGAAATGGTAACGCCACTGCCGTCTTTCCATGCATAACCTGAAAATGCGGTTGCCGTTTGAACGGTTGCCGTCGCGCCTGGGCACAAGCCCGCGGGCGCGAGCACCACTGGAGCCGGACGGGCTGGCACGGTAACCGGGAATACGGCAGTTAAGCCACACACATTTAAGTTAACAACATGCCCGCCTGCTTCCGACCAGAAGATTTCGGCAGCATTGGTTCCCTGACCATCGGCTACAGAGCCTGCCGTGGGCGGGTTGATTTGCCATTGCATATCCACTTTTTCCAGTGGCGCAATGGTGTAAATGCCTTTGTCGTCTTCACAAACCAGGGGATTGCCGGTAATTTGGGGCAAGGTAATCGGGCTGATATCCAGTTTGATGGTATCTGATTTGCAAGACAATCCGTCGTTGCTGACGTGCGCTACGGAAACCCAGTAAGGGCCGGAAGCATTCCAGGTGACGTTGAAGGTGCGCGGTCCGTTCTGGGTTGTAAGACTTGCGCCGTTTTTGATGGTCCATTGGTAATTACTGGCGGCATTTCCTCCTTCAGCCTCATAGGTATATGGAATGCCGGGACAAATGACCGTAATGCCTTTGATGTTGGTAAGTTTGGACGGAGGTGCAATAATGTCGACGCCCCAGTCTGCGCGGTCGTTGCACACTTGCCCGGTGTTAGCCGGTTCGGCGAATACGCGATAGTAACCGGGGCCGTTGTTAAACGTCGGATTGATCGTTACGGTTGAGGCTCCGGACGCCCAAACCTGGCCGCCGCCGGGGCCATCGATTGTCCAATTGCTTTGGGTGGGTGCGTTATTGGAAACCAGTCTGGTCGCAAAGTTTGCACTTCCCATTTCGCATGCTTCGACGGGGCCGGCAATGTAGAATGCGGGAAGAATTTTTACAGAGATGCTGTCGCGGCCGCTGCATCCGAGGTAACAATTATCATAAACGACAGATAACCAGTGTGTTGCAGTGGTGCTTGGCGGCGCTGTCCAACTGACGGTTATGTTGTTGGTGCCCTGGCCTTCGGTTATGATGCCTCCTCCAGAGATCGACCACTGGAACCCGGCGCCGCCGAAGGGTTCGATGGAATAGGTTTCTGTTGTTTGTGGGCATACCTTATCCTTGCCCCGGATTTCGGCATTGTCCGACAGGATCGGAATACTAATGGAGCCACCGACCGGGCATGTCGCGCCACTACAGGCTGGCGCTTGCAGGGTGATGACGCCCAGGGGGCCGCTTGCCCATTCGATCGTAATGCTGTCGGAAACGGAGGTGCCGCCTTCCAATACAGTGCCGTTGGCGCTTACCGTCCATGAAAACGGCGCGCATGCATTGGAAGTGGTATAGGTAACAGTTGCGCCGGGACATACAGTTGAAACGCAATCGAGGGTAGGCGCCACCGCATCGAGCACTTCAATTTGGATGCTTGTGGTATCCGAGCAGATACAATCGCTTTTGGCAACCAAAGTAATGGTATGGATTCCGGGATTCAGGAACGTGTGTTGAGGATTTTCAAGGGTGGTATTACTCAGGTCGTCGCTGAAAAACCATTCGATATGATCGGCGTCGCCTGTGCTTAAGTTTTGAAAATCAACGGTTTGACCTTTACAGATTTGGAGCATGTTGCCGGGTGGAGCGGCGGGTGTGGTTCCGATGTCTGCGGAAGGCGGCTCAAGGATCGTAACGCACAAAAAATCCTGGCCGATGCAATTAAAGGGGTCGTCGGAAGAGACGGTAACCGAGCCGGAACCTGCGGCGCCCCATGTGACGCTGACGGTTTGCCCGAAGGGTTGCTGTACCGTCCAGCTTGTGGCGCCGGCAACCGACCAGTTGAGTATACCTGAGGTGCCGGGTGAGGAATTTGAAAGACCAAAAGTGATTGTTGAGCCGGCGCAAACCATCAAACAAGTCGAGGAGGGTGGTTGGTTCAAGCTGTCGTTGTTGCACGGAGGCGGATCGAGGGCCACAATTTCTACGGGCGTAAATTGTCCGAAACTGATTTGTCCAGTGGCCGTTGCGGTAATGCCGTTTGCGGATGTGACAGTTACTGTGTAAGTGCCTGGGCAGAAGCCGCATTCGGTAAATGAGTTGCTGCCTTGTTGAAGATTAGTGATTAATCCATTCGACCATTGCAGTGAATAAGGCGCCACGCCGTTATAAACTGTACCTATAAAACAACCTTCGCAGTCGCACGTTTGGGTACCGTACATTTCAACAATGGGAGGATCAAATTGGGCAAATAGCAGTGTGTTGGAGGCCAGGAAAAGGGCAAGAAGTAGTATTCGGTTTTTCATAACAATTGGATGGATGATTTATTTGAATGAGTGCCCGGAAAGATGCAGTGGCTTTGGAAAAACGCTGCTTGGAGAGAATGGGAAAGGTAAAGCATTCATCGATATTTATCGATGAAAAAGCAATGTAACAAATTGATTACAAATAGTTTATCGGTGCTGATTGGGGTGTTGACAGGGAAGTTGTATGAGTGATTTTAACACCAAAGCAGGTTGTGGCGGTTAGAACTGGGGACTAACGCCAGAATTAAATTTAACAAGGCGTTCCCAGTCAATCACTCCATCCGTACAGAACTGATTAGAAAACTCAATGGTGAACTTATTGATCATACGGGCATAAGCCAGTTGAAATTCATCGTTTTTTTCTTTAGATTGAAACCCCAGCGGTTCAATGATTTCGGTGTACAATTCAGCCTCGCCAGAGATGAACTCCCAAAATCTTTGTCCACAATATTTAAAATAATCGCCTTTATCAGGGTTTTCATCACGGCCATAACAACATCCGTTAATTGCTTCTATCTGCAATTTAGAACCACTGGTTCTAAGTGTAGTTTTAGCAGATTTGAAATCCGATTTCATCTTGGCAATTTGGCTGGAATTGCCCCAGTTTGGCCCTGATTTTATGTTTACAATATATCTGACACCGTCCTTATCGAATTCTAAATCAATGCCAGGAATTCCAGATTTTCGGCCACCATATACTTTTTGGTTAATAAAAATCGCAAGGCCTTCAAGCCAATCGCCAAAAATGGTCTCTTCATTTGAACTGATAAAAGCATCGGTCAGGCTTCGGATAATATGTTCTGAAGTTAACAGATATTTTGCTTTGAACAGGTACGGATTTTTCTTTTTTAATACGGTAATTAACTTCAGTCCATTTAGGCCTGAAATTCGTTTTTGATGAAATAAACCTATGTTGTCTTCAACGTACTGTTGCGTTAGCTTTTTCAGATTTACTTCTTTCATAAGGTGTTTTTGATTCAAATAGAAACAATTGATCTGGTTCTATTTGCCTTTTTACCATGTCAAAATATTCAGGTAAAATCTCAATTCCAATTGAATTTCGACGCAAACGTTGGGCAATTTTATTTGTAGTTCCTGAACCCATAAATGGATCTAAAACTACGTCGCCTTCCTTAGTAAAAAGTTTAATAAACCATTCAGGTAATTCTTCTGGAAAGGCCGCACTGTGATTTTTATTGTTACATTCGGTAGCCAGGTGCAATACATTGGTTGGATATGCTTTATCGCGATTCAGCCAGTTCGACACATTTTTACCAAAGCCGCTTCCTACTTTGGAATTATCGCGAATCAAATCAGTTTGACTTAATTTTTTAAGTCTGGAATTTGCCCAATCACCCATTGGCACCATTACTTCATCCTGATACATGTTGAAATGTTTGTGCTTGTTGAACTGCAACAGACGCTCCCAGGCATCACGGAAACGATTTGGCCATTTCCCAGGATAACAATTTTTCTTATGCCAGATTAACTCTTCAGTCCAAAGCCATCCTAATTTGCGCATGGCCAAAATAAGTTCAAGTACATAGGTACTTCGTTCTCCATCTACCACCTTTTCTTTTATATTCAGGACAAATGTGCCGGTTGGTTTTAAGACACGGTACATTTCCTTTGCTATTGGAATGAACCATTCCACATATTTATCTGGGTGGATGCCTCCATAAGTGGCCTTCCGTTGATCGGCATAGGGCGGGGAGGTAAAAATCAAATCGACAGAATTTTCAGGCAATTGTACCAATACATCAAGGCAGTCGCCTAAATGGAGTTCTGTTTTTACCTGAATAGTCGGATATGGCCTTGCATCACTCATAGAACAAAGGTAAACAATATTTTGAAACAAAAAGTTTAGGACATTCAATGATCTTCCGTCCGGCCAATAATCTTGCCCTGTTGATACGCTTTTTGCATATTTTTCTCTTCTTCCTGTTCCTCTTTGCTAACCGGCCCTGTATCCATTTTTGACAGGTCGGGTTGGCCGGCATCTACCCAGGCGGTGTACCACGCGCTGCCAACCGCATGGATGGCTGCGCGCATCCGGCGCTCTACCATGCCGTCGAGGGCATCTTGGTAGGCGGCGGCAAATTCCCGGCATGGGTGAATTCCCAGAATGCCCTGCCTCATATCAGGACACATTTGGCGGTCGGTGGGAAATGTTTTGCGCAATTGGCGCTCGATATCGAGCACGCTGTCGACCATTGTATGGCTATCAAAAATATGATTCCAAAACCAGTCGTCGGTGCGCTCCACGTATTCCGGTTTACCCACCAAATAATCATAGGTTTCATCTGCAAACAATTCGGGGATTCGACTTTCCCAAAAACCATGTATCCCATGTTGATTGGTTTTTTGTCCGTTGTAATTGCTGCATGTGTGCAGGGGCACGTGCGCGTCGCCGATGTAGTGGCCAATTTCAGCCGAGAGCCTCAAAATGCGGCGGCCGTCGCGCTTGCGAAACGCTTCGGTCAGGTTGCGTTGAAACCTTTGCAAATTCCAGGGTAAAACACCGTGTTCACTGAGGTGTTCCTGGTAAAATGCCGCCGCGGGGCGCTCTTCCATGCCGTTCAACTTTGAAAAACAGGCAAACAAAGAATCGGTATCCAACAGGGCATTGTCGTCATAAAAACGCGGCAACACGGCATGCGCGAACCAGTTTTTGTACGGTTTCCATTTAGCAGCCGGCATAGAATCCCGCGAATCAACCAGCATGACAGTATCGCCCCGAACCCCCACAATCCAGATGTCGGTGTGTTTGGCCAAGGCTTCCAGCCAGCCACGCGGCAGGTTGTCGAACGGAAAAGTTCCATACTGATCCAGGTCGATAAAATGCCGGGGCCCTTCCTGTTTGGTGGAATAACGCCTCATATCGGGATCGACGGCGTGATCGGCCAGGTAATCGATGTTTTTTTTGAAAAACACCATCATCTCCGGCGGCAAGGTCAGCACCGCTAACCGATTGATCCGCTTGTGTGCGAAAAAACCCCAGGAGGAATGATGAATGATGAATGATGAATGGTGAATGAAGGAGGGGGGAAACTGGAAGTTGGAAATTGGAAATTGGAAATTGTGTTCCGGTAACACAGGTAACACGGGCTTCAGCCCGTCATGTAAGGAGGCCTTCAGGCCGCCGATGTATCCAGGTAGCACCGGCTTCAGCCGGTCCGGAAGGCGGCGTTCAGGCTGCCGACGCTCCTCCACGAAGCCTTCCTTAACCTTAGAAGTGAATGGCAACCCTCCCATCAAAATAACTGGAAGCAACAATAAAGATAGATACCTGGAATAAGTCATCTTGAAACTAAGCAGCATATCAGGAATGCGGATTTTTTTGCTAAGGTAGTTGGAATTCAGAAGCAGGTCTCAGAATTAACCTAAACTTCATTTTGGCTTAAAAGAATGGTTACATTACCCATAGACCTTTGCAGCAAATCTGTATCCTGCATGAAAAAAGTATTTTACAAAGGCTTGTTAGCCCTCCTCTGTTTTGCCCCTCTTTCTCTCCTTGCTCAAAAAGGCTCCATTTCCGGAAAAATCATCGACGCCAAACTGGCTGAATCACTCATCGGCGTAACCATTCGTTTGGATGACGGCGCCGGAGGCGCCATGACCGATTATGACGGAAACTACACCATTGCCAATATTCCGGCCGGTAAACACAAAATTTCGGTGAACTACACCGGCTTTTCTCCCAAAACAATCGAAGACATCGAAGTCCGCGCCGGCGAATCCACCGTGGTTGATATTGCCCTCGAAGAAGCTTCGGCCACCACCATTGCCGAAGTAGTGATCGTGGCCCGCGCGTCCCGCGAGAGCCAAAGCGCACTCACTATTTTACAAAAAACAAGCGCCACTATCGGCGACGGCATCAGTTCCGAAACCATCAAACGCACGCCCGACCGCACCACCGGCGATGTGATCCGGCGGGTAAGCGGCGCAAGTATTCAAGACAACAAATTTGCCGTGATCCGCGGTTTGAACGACCGTTACAACATTGCTATGCTCAATGGCGCCATGTTGTCGAGCACCGAACCCGACCGCAAAGCCTTCTCCTTCGATTTGTTCCCTTCAGCCATGCTCGACAACCTGGTTGTGGTAAAAACGGCCAGCGCAGATTTACCCGGTGAATTCGCCGGAGGCGCTATTTTGTTGAATACCAAAGACATTCCGGATCAATCGTTCATCAGTGCCAATGTGAGCGGCGGCTACAACACCGTAACGACCTTCAAACCTTTCCTGTCCGCCCAGGGCGGCGCAACCGATTGGCTCGGCATCGATAATGGAACCCGTGCTTTCCCGAAAGGAATGCCCGGCACCCAGGAATTTGTTGCAGCGCCGGATGCCGAAAAGTATCGTTATTCTCAGTTGTTTGCGAACGATTGGAAAATCAGCCAAAACAACAGCGCCAGGCCCAACGCAGGATTTCAGCTCAGCGGTGGTTACGCCGGCAACCCGCAGGCTAAAATCCAGCCCGGATTGACGTTTTCACTTTCGTACAGCAACCAAAACCGACTGCAAAACGGCAAACGTTACGATTACGACCAGGAACGCGCCTTGTTCGATTACACCGATATGCAGTTCAAAAACAACGTACTGTGGGGCGCTCTGATCAACAGCGCCGTGAAAATCGACAACAAACACAAAGTCGGCGTTCAGGCTACCTATTCCACCAACACCGACAACATCGTCAGCGACCGTTTCGGGAACGACTTTGAACAATACCGCAAAGTTTCGGCAACCACCATCGAATACACCGAAAACCACCTGCTCACCAGCAGGCTTTACGGCGAACACCAGCTCAACGAAGCCGGAATTCGCTTAAACTGGGGCGGCGGTTACAACAAAAGCACCCGAAACATTCCTTCGATGCGCCGTATGTTTTATGCCAAAAATTTCGACGATACCCTCGACGTTACGATTCCTTACCAGGCCTATATTCCTTTCGGCTCGGCTGACCCATACCGCAGCGGACGTTTCTACTCCGATCTTGAAGAAAACACGATTAACTCAAACGCCGACCTGAGCATTCCGTTTGTATTGGGTAGTCAAAAACAGACGCTTAAAATCGGAGGTTTATACCAACAACGCGACCGCTCCTTCAAGGCAAGGGTGATGGGTTATGTACTGGATAATTTCATTTACTTCGACTATTCAAAACTGGCCCTTCCGCAAGAATCCATTTTCGCCAGCGAAAATATTGGGCAAAATAGTTTTGTGATGGATGAAATCACCAATCCAAGCGACGCTTACACGGCTGGCTCCAATTTGCTCGCAGGCTTTGTTTTGCTCGACAATAAAATTACCGATCGTTTGCGCCTGAACTGGGGGCTTCGCGCTGAAAGCTACCGCCAACGCCTGGAAGCCGGTCAGTACGGCTCGAATCAGCCCATCGAACTGGATACCACCACCGTCAGCCTGCTGCCTTCATTTAACCTGACTTACAGCCTGAATGAAAAGCATCAGTTGCGTCTGGCCGGTTCGAAAACAGTTACACGCCCTGAATTCCGCGAACTGGCGCCCTTCGCATTTTATGATTTCTTCCTCAATGCAGGCGTTGTCGGAACACCCGACCTCACGCCCGGAACCATCTGGAATGCCGATTTGAGGTACGAAATTTATCCGGGGCAAAACCAGTTGTTTAGTGTCAGCCTGTTTTACAAAAAGTTTATCAACCCCATCGAGTTTACCTTCAGTTCGCAAGGCGCCGGCACCCGTACCTTCTCATTCCAAAACATACAGGGCGCGCAAAATTTCGGCGCAGAGGTGGAAATTCGCAAAAACCTCAGCTTCCTGGGCGATAAATGGGAGAATCTCGTGGTGTTTGCCAATGCCGCACGGATTTACTCCAAACTGGATTTGTCGAATGTGTCTGCTTATGATACCACGCGTGCACTGCAAGGGCAATCGCCTTACATCGTGAACGCCGGCCTATCGCTCACACTGCCGGATTGGGGCCTGAATACCACCGTTATTTACAACATGATCGGCGACCGTATCACGCAAGTAGGCACGGTGGGCTATGCTGATATTTATGAACGCCATCGCAACATGCTCGACTTCCAGTTGAGCAAACGCATCGGAACCAAAGGAGAAATCAAACTCACCTGGAGCGATATCCTGCGCCCTGATTTTATTTATTACCAGGACGACAATTCAAGTCACCGGTTTGAAGATAATGAAGACAACGTCATGCAACGCCTGAATCTGGGCAGCACCGTCAGTTTGTCGTTCGGATGGCGCTTCTAGTACTCGAGTAAGAATATTTTTGGATACAGATTTTAGTAGTTTTAAGGTTAGGAACTTAACTACGAACGGCCCGGGCGACGCAAGTCGTCCGGGTATTTTTTATCGCGGATTTGAGGGATTTGGGGATTTCGCGGATTGGATGCTGGATACTGGTAGCACTGGCTTCAGTCGGTCCGGACGGTGGCCTTCAGACTACCGTAAAAAACTACGGCAGGCAAATTGGATACAGGAAAAAGGATGCGAGCCAGAAACTCCCACGCTCACACCCACACTGAATTCTGGAAGCCATCATTTACATTTTAAATTTTCCCCTTTACATTTTACATTTAATAGAAAGTTCATATTCGCTTAACGGCTTCTACATGGCAATGAGGCCAACTTTGTAGCGTCAAATACTGATTCATGAAACGCGAAGTTGATATAGTCGTCATTTCGGATATACACCTGGGTACCTTCGGATGCCATGCAAAGGAGCTGAATTTATACTTGAAAAGTATTCAGCCGGGTACCCTGGTACTCAACGGCGATATCTTTGATATGTGGTATTTCAAAAAGCGGTTTTTCCCAAAAGAGCACCTGGAAGTGGTGCGGCGCTTGCTGAAAATGGCCGTGACCGGCACCAAAATATACTACCTGACAGGGAATCACGATGATGTGCTGCGCAAATTCGGGGAAATGACCCTGGGTATGATCCATCTGAGAAACAAAATGGTTTTTCAGGTGGATGGCAAAAAACACTGGGTTTTTCACGGTGATGTATTCGATCCGAGCGTGCAACGCGCGCGCTGGCTCGCACGGCTGGGTAGCGAAGGGTATGATCTTTTGATCAGGATCAATCGATTGGTGAATAAAACCAGGGCATTGTTCGGACTTAAACCTTCATCCTTTTCAGCAAAAGTTAAAAAAGGTGTGAAAAGCGCCGTTCGATATATCGGTGATTTTGAAGACACAGCTATTCAAATTGCTGCCGAGAATGAATACGATTGTGTAATCTGCGGCCATATTCACCAGCCGCAAATGAGAACCGTAATTGCAAAAAATGGCAAGGAAGTAACCTACCTGAACAGTGGCGACTGGGTGGAACACCTCACCGCACTGGAGTACCATAATGGCGCCTGGACCATGTTTCAATACGATTCACTCGATTTCGAACTGCTCAACCCAAAATTGCAGGTAAAAGAAACAGAAACCAAACAGCCACTCATTTCCAAAGAAGAAGTTATGCCGTCTATTCCCGGATTGGCTGCATTTGATTTTGTATAAAAGTTCATTACCGGCCGGAGAGGACAGGTTTGAAATGAGCTCCGGTCCGGGATTGAACGAACCCTCTTGCGACTTCAGTTAACGCTCGGTTCACTGAAACTTAATCCTTACTTAACGCTCAATATTCGAGCGCCCGGCGCCCTGCCCCGACCTTTGCAGTGAAATTTACCACCTCACAGCGATTGTGCATTCAATCCTTGAAAGTCAAGTGAATCAATCAGCGAAATCATTCAATCAAACAAATCCGCGTTTAAATTTTCCTGCAATGAACAAAGCGATTCTACTTATTGCATTCCTCCTCACCATACTCGGCAGCGCCTCGGCGCAGGTTGTTGTATCGGGCGATATTTCCACCAATACAACCTGGACAAAAAACAACACTTACCTGCTCAGCGGTTTTGTGTACGTGACCGGCGGCGCTACCCTTACCATTGAAGCCGGTACCGTGATTAAAGGCGACAAAGCCACCAAAGGCACGCTGATCGTTACCCGTGGCAGCAAAATGCTTGCTAACGGTTCCGCTACCGAACCCATCGTTTTTACCAGCAATGAAGCATCTCCTTCGTATGGCGACTGGGGCGGCTTGATCATTCTTGGTTATGCGCCTACCAACATCACCACCAATGGCGTGCCGGGCGTAGGCTTGATCGAAGGTGGCATTGATGCTGTAAAAGGGCTTTACGGCGGCGGCGACCAAGCCAATGGTGCAGTAGCAACCGATAACTCCGGTGTGATCCGCTATGTGCGTGTAGAATACCCGGGCATTGCCTTCCAACCCAACAATGAAATCAACGGTATCACTTTCGGCGGTGTCGGCTCCGGCACCACAGTGGATCACATTCAGGTTTCTTTCGCCGGCGACGACGCCTTCGAATGGTTCGGCGGCACGGTCAATTGCACCCACCTGATTGCTTACCGCGCGCTCGACGACGATTTCGACTGCGATTTTGGCTACAGCGGAAAAGTTCAGTTCGGTTTATCGATGCGCGACCCGCAGGTGGCAGACGTGAGCGGCTCGAACGGCTTTGAAGTGGATAACAACGCCGCAGGCGATGGCGCTACCCCCAAAACCAAACCTACCTTCTCCAACATCACGGTGGTTGGACCAACCGGCACAGTCAACTCCAACTACAAACGCGCCGCTCACCTGCGCCGCAACAATGAAATCGGTTTGTACAACAGTGTCTTCGTCGGCGCCTATCCAGTGGGTTTGTTCATCGACGGCGATTCTTGCGCCAACAACGCACAAAACAGCAAGCTGGTTGTAAAAAACAGCTTTTTCCATGGCATGACGACGCCTTTGAGTACCAATGCCACAACCGGTTTTGATATCAATACATACGCTTCGGCTAACGGCATTAGCGCCGGAACCAACGCTGCCGACGCCAAACTGGTTGATCCGTTCAACCTGAATTTGCCGAACCCACGCCCTCAACCAGATTCGCCGGTACTTACGGCCGCCAGCTTCAATTCCGATCCGCGCATCCTGGATGCATTCTTTACCCCAGTAAGCTACGCAGGCGCTTTCGGCCCTACCGGCGACTGGACCTGCCCTTGGGCGAAATGGCCAACATCAGGATGCATTCCAACGCCAACGCCTAACCAGGTGCTGGTTAGCTCCGACATTACGACGAATACTACCTGGACAGCCGACAACGAATAC
>JAEUUR010000124.1 GCA_016787465.1 Saprospiraceae bacterium
GCCGGCGCCGTTCGCATTGATGTTGTTGACCGTTGAATAGGTTTCCATTGCTTGCAAAAAGAAAGGGGAAGTTTCACTTTCGCTGTATGGGAGTGGCGCTCTTGAGATCAATTCATCACCTTTCAAGGCAAAGGTGCGCACGTCGCCCCAATATGGGAATACGGCGGCGCCATAATCGGGCCATGTTGGTTGCCAAAGTCCAGGCCCAACAGGTGGCTGATAGTTGGTTGGTTGAATGTTCAGGTAAGCATTGTGACCGGCCAGGTCCGTTTTTTCCCATTCGTACACTGCCTGAGCCACTGCTCTGCCATATGCTTCGGATCGCTCCAATATCTCCGGTGTGGTTTCAGCTGCGTATTCCTGATGTAACTGATTATATAGCAAATCGATACCGGCAAAAAGGTCGGGGTAATCATCTTCCACTTGCGGCAAAAACCGTTTCATCAGAAATGCATAGGATTCATTAATACATGCCGGCCAGTAGTATTCCTTATCGTTTTCAATGGCAGGTAATGACAATCCAGGGAATAAAAACGCCAGGGAATTGTTTTCAGGCATACCACCCACCACTGATTCATAGGCCGACAGCCCCATGTACGCCAACACGCGAGGGCCTGAACCGGGGCGGTTACCTTTAGCGTAACGATCAAGTTCAAGAAATTTGTCGTTCCATTTTAAATATACTTTGGCATTATATGCATGGGTGAGCGGCAAATTGGTGTAGGTTACCTCCTGTTTACAAGATGAAAAATAAAAAATAACAGGTAAAGCGAGCAGGAAGAGGATTTTAACATGTCGAAAATGTTTCATGACAATCATTTTTAAGTGAAAGACGGTTAAATAATAGGGGGGTAAAAAGAGGGATTAACTACTCAATAGAATGGGTTCGTTTTATGTACTAAACTGAAATTTCCTCCACTGATTTTGTTTGAGGAGCAGGCAATACAGCAGGTTTTAAATTGGTGAATTGTCGCAATACCATCCAGGTAAGCGGGAATACGCCGCCGATGGTGAATATCGTGCCACCGATGATTCGCAGCCAGGTCATGGTTTGAAATCCTGGGGCTTGCAAAAACGCCTCTGAACGAGCATACCAAAGGCCGTTTTCCATCGCGGCGAACAGTTGATGTATACCTGCCGGGAATAAATCCAGCAGCACCATTAATGACAGGCCAATGTTGAGCGACCAAAACGCCCTGCGCACCAGGCCTTCATTCCAGGCTTCTGGGCGACCTAGATAGCGGCAACAAAACAGCAGGGCGCCCAGGGAAAGATTTCCGTAAACCCCCATCAACGCAGCGTGTCCATGATTGACGGTCAGGTAGGTCCCATGTTCGTAATAATTGGCAATCGGCAGGTTGATAATCAGCCCGAAAACACCGGCGCCGAAGAAATTCCAAAAATTCACACCTACCAAAAAAAAAAAAACAGAGGGCATGGCAAACAGCGAAGACTGACCGTTGCCTTGCTGATTCAAGGTATTTGGCATACGTTGGAAACGCCAGGCTTCCAGGGTGAGCAAAATGAGCGGCACCACTTGCAGGGTGGAAAAAACGCTCCCGATCGCCAGGGTACCCACCGGTTTGGCATTCCAGTAAAAATTGTGGGAAATACCTAGCAATCCTGAACCAAGGAATAACAACGTAGCTAAAAATACCACTTTGTTCACCGCTTCTCTATTTACCAAACCCATCAGCACCATCAGGTAGCCAACAACAATGGTGGTAAATACTTCAAAAAATGCTTCCGCCCACATATGAATGACGCACCAACGCCAGAAGTCTGCAATCACAAAGTTGGTTTTAGGTGTTGCCACAAAACCCGACAACAACAAAAGCATAATCGAAACGACGCTGTACAACATCCAGTTCGGCAATGCCCAGGGTTGTTTGCGCACCATCACCGGCCTGACGCCCTTGTACACGATCCATGCCCAAAGTGCGAACACCCCCATTAACAGGTATTGATAAAATCGGCCCAATTCCACAAATTCCCAGCCCTGATGACCAAACCACCTCGAAAAAGCCCCCAACATGTTCTTTGGCCCCATGTAAATACCAACAAAAGAACCCAGGCCAATTACCATAAAGATACCAAAAAGCAGATTGATTCGAGCAACCTGACCGACAATTTCTTTTTTCGACAGCAAGGGCAATACAAAAATCGAAACGCCAATCCAGCACGCCGAAATCCAAAACAACGACAACAAAACATGCCAACTTCTCGACACTGTAACCGGTATTAACGCCTGTAAATCAAGCCCAAATAAATTGGTAAAACCAACAAAGTCATGCACAGTGAGTACGCCAGCAAGCACCTGAATTAAAAAAAGAAGAATACCAACAGCAAAAAACTTGAAGGTGGCACGCTGAGAAGGCGTCGGACTGAATTGCAACAATTTGGAAGCTGTTACCATTTCTGCTGCGCCTTTAGCGTAGTAAGCGTCGGAAAGTTGATCGAATTGCCCGTAATAGTAGAACACAAAACCAAGCCCGATGATCAGCCCCAACAAACCAAGGATGCTCCATAACATCGTGCTGGGAGTTGGATCGTTGCCTGCGTGGTGATCGTAAGGCCAGTTGTGGGTATAACTATAAGCGGAACCGGGTCTTTCCACGCTGCATACCCAGGCTCCCCAGAAAAAGAAATCACTCAAGGCTGTAATTTCTGCCTGGTTGGTCAGGTATCCGTGTGGTTTGAATGCTTCCGGAAAATCCGGGTTGGTAAATAGGTTCAGGTAGTAGGCGCGTAATTCCTGCATTGCAAACACCTGGGCTGCATTCAATGAAGTTTTGTCATTGGCAGGATCGTATCGATTGTTTTTTATCTCTTTTTTCACCCTTTCCTGTATACCCACTGCGAATTCACTGCCCGAAGCATTCCCGGATTGTATCCTATAAAACTCAGCCATAAATCCGGATACTTCATGGAGCGCCTGTGCCGTAAAATCCGGGCCACGCATGGCGCCGTCGCCAAACATGCTGCCATACTCCATCAGGGCATAATGTTGAAACACACGCTGCCCCTCCAATATTTGATCTTTGGAACTTACAACCACCCCAGTTTCATCTACGAAGGAAGGAATCGGTGGCGCCTTTTCGTAGGTCTCGTATCCGATGAATGTGACACCTGCCAGGCTGATTCCCAATACAAGCGTAAATGGTAGCCACCAGTTCTTGGGGTTCATGAGGTAACCGATAAATGTACGTTTTGAACTCATGAGTGTTGGTTTTAGATCAAAAAAATTAAGTTTTAAGAGTATTTTATCTTAATTTAATTCATTCAAATAATTTCCCCAACCCATTCATTTATCAAAAGCATCAGGGAACCAATCTTAACCGGCTTTTCAACACGGATTCGCCCATTTGGGCCAAAGTAGTCGATTCAAATTCCTGCCTCAAAGCGCCTCGAATTTCGCCCCAGAAACGATGCATCGGGCATGGCGCTTTTTCCCCACAACCTGGCAACCCCAACAGACATTTTTCAAAAAAATCATCCCCTTCCAGCAACCTGATCACATCAATGAGTAAAATATTATCTGGAGAGACATTGAAAGCAACCCCTCCACTTGGCCCACGATAAGATGTCAGCATCCCGGCTTGTGTCAGGTTTTGCAGGATTTTGGTCAAAAAATGAAAGGAGATGTCCAACTGTTCCGACATTTCACGAATATTGATATATTCTTGCTCTTGTCTTTTTCCAACCATAAATAACAATGCACGCAGTCCGTATTCACTCGTCTTGGATAGTACCTTCAATGTTATCCTGTTTAAGAGTTATTTGTCTGCAAAGAAAAACCTATTCATTCGTAGTAAAAAAATCTTTTTCGATTTTTTTGTAAAATTGTCAAACAGTCGACACAAAGCGCCATTAAACCCGGCAAATGTGCTGTCATATTTTGGCAAGATTTTTTCAATTTAAGACTAAATTATCTTAATTAATAAAAACCCTGTATTTTTGCCGTGATTTTAAGTTCATAAAATTCAACACTGATGATTCCAATTCAGATAAGTAATCACCCACAGACGGTGGGCGAAATGGTAGTTGCGGACTACCGGAAAGCAGAAATTTTTCGCAAATTCGGCATCGATTATTGCTGCGGAGGTAAAAAACCGCTTGAAGATATTTGCCTCAAAAAAGGGATTGACCCGGAGGCAGTTAAAAAAGAACTCGAAGCACTTGACCAACTTCCGGAGGAAGCGCCATTTGAAATGGAGGATTGGAGTTTAACTCAACTTGCCGATCACATCGAAACAAAACATCATCGCTATGTGGCGGAGTCCATACCGATATTGCAGGAACTTACGGCCAAAGTGGCCCGGGTACATGGAGAGCGACATCCTGAGTTGATAGAAATTGCTCAAAGGTTTCAGCTGGTGGCCCAGGAACTTCAAATGCACATGATGAAAGAAGAAAATATCCTTTTCCCGTATATCAGGCGCATGGAGCTGGCACTTCTTGAACACCATGCTTTCCCACAACCGATGTTCGGTTCGGTACAAAATCCGATTCGCATGATGGAAGCCGAGCATGAGTTCGCAGGCAGCCACTTTGAAATCATCCGCCATTTGAGCAATGAATATACTCCTCCTGCCGATTCTTGCACCTCCTATCGGGTTTTATTTGCGAAGCTTGATGAATTTGAACGCGACTTACACCGACACGTTCACCTGGAAAACAACCTGTTATTTCCTGCAGCAATTGAAATGGAGCAATCATTATAGTTTTAAGCACCGGAAAAACAGATGCTGATCGGATTTGCATTTTTACGCTGCACTTTTCTAAGTACATTTGCCCCTGCTTCTACCAACTGCAGCAGCACACATGCAAAACTACATGGATATTCAGGCGATGAACCAGCAAATACAAGCTGAAAGCGCCTTTGTGGATCAACTTAAAGCGGAAACCGCGAAAATCATCGTCGGGCAAGAACACATGGTTGAGCGACTGCTCATCGGTTTGCTCACGAAAGGCCATATCCTGCTCGAAGGAATGCCGGGACTGGCCAAAACACTGGCCATCAAAACGCTGGCCCAAGCCGTCGATGCGCGTTTCAGCCGTATTCAGTTTACGCCCGACCTGCTTCCGGCCGATGTGATCGGAACCATGATTTACAACCCGGCCAAGTCGGAATTCGCGGTGCGAAAGGGGCCTATTTTCGCCAATTTTGTATTGGCGGATGAAATCAACCGGGCGCCGGCCAAAGTGCAAAGCGCCTTGCTGGAGGCCATGCAGGAAAGGCAGGTAACCATCGGCAACGAGACGTTTCACCTGGAAGAACCGTTTTTGGTACTTGCTACCCAAAACCCGATTGAGCAAGAAGGCACTTATCCCTTGCCGGAAGCCCAGGCGGATCGCTTTCTGATGAAAGTGAAAATCGGCTACCCTTCCAAAACCGAGGAACGCAGCATTATTCGCCATCACATGAGCGGCGAACAACCGCATATCCACAAGGTGGTAACCACCAAAACCCTCCTGCGCGCCCGCGAGGTGATGCATGGCATTTACATGGATGAAAAGATCGAGCAATACATCATCGATATTGTTTTTGCCACCCGCACTCCTGGCGATTATGGCCTGGGCTCTCTGGCGCCACTTTTGCAATACGGGGCCTCGCCGCGAGCCAGTATCGCCCTTGCTCAAGCCGCACGCGCCCTGGCATTCCTGCGCCACCGCGGCTACGTGGTGCCGGAAGATGTTCGTACCATCTGCGCCGATGTGCTCAGGCACCGCATCGGTTTAACCTATGAAGCCGAAGCAGAAAATGTAACCCAAGACGATATTATCGTGCGGATTTTGAACTCCGTGGAAGTGCCGTAGGAATTGATTCGATTGGTTCGATTGGTTCGAATGATCCGATTGTTTCGATTGTTAAAAAATCCGCGCAATCCTAAAATCCATCAAATCCGCGATTCAAGCCGCGTTATTCGATTGATTGGTAAAATGCCCAACAAAATCGAATCAATCGGATCATTCGAAACAATCGAACCAATCAACTCATGTTATTAATCACTGGCGCAAACGGACAACTCGGAAGGTGTTTTCAACACTTGGCAGCTCAATTCCCTGCCCTGGATGTTCATTTTGCCACTTCCAGTGAGTTGGACATTACCGACAAGCGAAGTATCAAACGTTTTTTTCAGCAATATCCGGTAAAATGGGTGATCAATTGCGCGGCTTATACTGCGGTGGATAAAGCAGAAAGCGAGCCTGATCAGGCACAGAAAGTGAATGTGCTGGGGGTAAAATACCTGGCCGAGGCCTGTGCAGAGCACGGCGCCAAACTGGTGCATTTTTCCACGGATTATGTATATCACAACCGCCATAATTTGCCTTTCAAGGAAGACGAGCAAGTGAGTCCGAAAGGCGTTTATGCACGCACCAAACTTGCCGGCGAACGCGCCGCGATGCATGTGCATCCCGGAGGCGTTATGATTATTCGCACTTCGTGGGTGTACGCGCGCGAGGGGCACAATTTTGTCAATACCATGCTTCGTTTGGGCCGCGAACGGGGCCAGGTGCGCGTCGTATGCGATCAAATCGGCTCTCCCACCTATGCTCCCGACCTGGCAGCTGCCGTGTTTTCGATCATTGACCGGACGGAGAAGCAGGAAATCCCCAAGGAAAACACGGTGGGTATCTGGCATTATTCGAATGAAGGGGTGGCCAGTTGGTATGATTTCGCCTGCGCGATTTTTGAAATTTCAGGGATTGCGTGCAAGGTGGAACCCATTGAAACCATTGATTTCCCTACGCCGGCTCAACGCCCGCCATTCAGTGTTTTGAACAAATCAAAAATTAAAGCTGCATTTGGGCTGGCGATCCCGCATTGGAGGGAAAGTTTGGCCGCGTGTTTAGGGGAGCGGATTGGCTCGTAGGCATCAATCAAGCATACCTTTTTAAAACAATTCGGCGGGATGAATGCTCAAGAATGTCTTCCATGATAAGCCATCATTACCAACTAACAGCAACTTATCAGGGTTGAATTTTTTTTGAAATGCACGCAATCCTGATGTACTCCTCATCGCACCGCTTTTCACCTCGATAGCCAAGGTTTTACCACGCCTTTGCAATACAAAATCCATTTCCTCATTCCCTTCCCTCCAATAAAACAATTGGATTTCGCCCTGGCGTGCATAATTTATCAAATGAGCGCCAATGGCAGATTCCACAACGCGCCCCCATTTTTCCGGAGAAGCAAGGATATCGGGTAAAGTTTCCGGCATTTGCGCACTTCGCAATGCCATGTTATGTACTTGAAATTTTGGACTTGAATGCCTTTGACGAATTCTTTCGCCATTGAATTTCTCCAAACCACCCAACAATCCGGCCGAATCCAACAGATTCAAATAATGCGCAATCGTAGTCACATTACCCACATCAACCAATTGGCCCAACATTTTTTGATACGACAAAATTTGCCCGCAATAAATACAACCCAGTTCAAACAACCGATTCAACAAAGCAGGCTTATCAACACGTGTCAAAGAGAGTATATCGCGCGATACGCTTGGCTGAATCAAAGCATCATTCACATATTTTTTCCAGCGGTATTCGTCAGGCAAAAAATGAACGGCCCCAGGATATCCTCCGAACCATGCATATTGTTCGGCTGAAAAGCCAAAAGCAGTTTCCATTTCTGTGAAGGTCCAATGCCCAACATAACTGAGTTCAAAGCGGCCAGCTAAGGATTCTGTCAGTCCCTGTTGCAATAAAAGGCGTGAGGATCCAAGCAACACCACCTTTATAGGTAGATTTAGGCGCGTATCAGCGTCCCAGTTAGCTTTAACCGTTTCACTCCAATTGGGTATTTTTTGGATTTCATCAATGGCCAAAATATATGAAGAGGCTCCCGAAAGTCGGAATTTTAAACGGGCAGTTTCCCATTGCTGTTCAAGCCATGCCGCTGATGCATTGGCCATACCATCGGCAGATACACTGTGGCTCGGAATGTTGATCTCTGCCAAAACTTGACTTACAAGCGTTGTTTTACCAACTTGGCGAGGCCCGGAAATAACTTGCAACACGTTTCTAGGCTCCCTAAGCCTTTCCATAAGTGTTTGAAAATGAACACGTTGAAACATAAACAAAAATTATCTCAATTTAATAAGTAAAATTACTCATAATATTGAAATAAATTGATCAAAGTTTTAACTAAATTCCAAAAAGCGATTTCGCCCCAATCTGTTAACTGATGCTGTAGCCGCCCCAAAACTGACATTGAAATAATCTTTGAAAATCAAATGAATCCTTCTGCAAAATCATTCAAATCAAATCACTGCATGTTTATCTTCGTGCAACTTCGCCAACAAACAATTTCTCGCACCCATGGAAGGCCTAAAAAAAGTAGCCGTCATCTGCGTCCTTAAAAACGGCAACAACTTTCTGCTCCTCAAACGCGCCAAAGAGCCCAACCAGGGCATGTATGTGCCCGTTGGCGGCAAAATAGACCCCTATGAAACACCTCACGCAGCCGCCTTGCGTGAAACCTTCGAAGAAACCGGTATCCGGGTCGACAGCATGAAATTCTGCGGCGTGCTGTCGGAAACCTCCCCCACTAAGTACAATTGGATGAGTTATATCTACCAGGCGGAAATCGAGTGGCAACCTGCGCCTCCCTGTAACGAAGGCGAACTGGAATGGATCGAACTTGAAAACATCCTGAACCTCCCCACGCCGCCCACCGATTGGATCATCTATCAATACCTGCTGGAAAACAAACCTTTTGTCTTTTGCGCCGTACTCGACGAACAACTTAACCTGATCACGATGCGCGATGAATTAGAAGACGTGGTTGTTTTTCAGAATTAAACTACCTTTCCGCAAATTTACAGCGTATGAAAATCAAATTTTGCGGCGCAGCGCAGGAAGTCACCGGTAGTTCGCACCTGATTACCCTCGACGACGGGTTTAAAATTTTGCTCGACTGCGGTTTATACCAGGGCGGTGGCGACGACGATGGCAAAGCGGAAAACCAAGGCAGCCCGCTGTTGAATTTCAATAAAAAGTGGCTTTTCCCGCCGCATACCCTCGATTGCCTCATCCTCAGCCACGCACACATCGATCATACCGGCAGGGTGCCCAAACTCGTGGCCGATGGCTTTAGCGGAAAAATCTACTCCACTCATGCCACGCGCGACCTGTGCTCGATCATGCTGCTCGACAGCGCTAAAATTCAAGAGGGCGATGCCGATCGACACAATCGGCATAAACATTTCGACGACCCGGAAGCAAGGCCGCTTTATACCATTGGCGACGTGCAGGCAACCATGCGTCAATTCGCAAGCTACAACTACGAACAATGGTTTCACGTCCACCCCAATGTGCGTGTGTTGTTTCGCGATATGGGGCATATCCTGGGCAGTGCCAGCGTTACGCTTGAAATTACTGAAAATGGCAAAAAAACCACCTTTGGCTTCACCGGCGATATCGGACGGCCCAACCGCCCCATCCTCGGCGACCCGCTGCCGTTGCCCAAAGTTGATTACCTGATTTGCGAAAGCACCTATGGCGATCGCGAACATGAGTCGGCGCCCCAGGAAATTGATCAGTTCGTCGAAGTCATCCGGCATACCTGCCTGGAGAAAAAAGGCAAAGTCATCATCCCTGCATTTTCCGTGGGCCGCACCCAGGAAATCGTGTACATGCTCGATAAGTTGCAACATGCCGGCCGCCTGCCTTATGTGCCGGTGTACGTCGACAGCCCGTTGGCTGTCAATGCGACAGAAGTATTCATCAAACACCCGGAGTGTTTCGATAACGAATTGCACCGTTACATGGCTGATGACGAAAACCCCTTCGGCTTTAACAACCTTTACTATATCCGCAATACCGACGGCTCCAAACAATTGAACTCCATGCGCAAGCCGGCCATTATCATTTCGGCTTCCGGCATGATGAACGCAGGACGTATCCGGCATCACCTGTTGAACAACATCGAAAACCGTCGGAATACCTTCCTCATCGTCGGCTATTGTGCTCCTAATACGCCCGGCGGGCAGTTGCGCGCGGGCGCGAAAAGCCTGATGATCATGGGCCAGTACAAACAAGTACTTGCCGACATCGTCATTATGGATTCGTTTTCCGCGCACGGCGACCGTTCGGAAATGCTCGATGTCATTGCCAACCAAAAAGGGCACGTCAAAAAAATCTGGCTCACCCACGGCACCCTCGACCGGCAGGAAAAATGGCGTGAATACCTACAGGCCAACGGATTTCCCAATATCGGGATACCGGCGTTAGGGGAAGAGGAAACGCTTGGTTAGTGTTTGGAAATTTAAAAAGTAAAAGGCTAAATGTAAAATGTAAACAGCCGTCTGATTGGTTTTTTACATTTTACATTTAGCCTTTTACTTTTTAACTTATCCCATCCAATCAGTAACTCACCAATTGTTTCAACTGTTTTTTGGCCCTTTCCACCGGGAAAAAGTTTTGTTCCAGTGGAATAGCGAAAGGCACGGGAGTATCTAGGCTTGCTGCGCGTGCCACCGGTGCGTCAAGGTATTCGAATAAGTGTTCGGAAATCCAGGCTGCAATTTCACCGCCAATTCCGCCGAACAGGGTGTCTTCATGCAGGATCATTACCCGGTTCGTGCGTTTCACCGATGTTTCAATTGCCTGGTAATCAAGCGGAAGCAATGAACGCAGGTCTACAATATCGGCATCCAGGCCGAGTTCATCGGCGAGTTGGACGGCCCAGCGGACGCCCAGTCCGTAAGTAAGTATGCTCACTTGTTTGCCTTGGCGCACCTGGCGCGCCTTCCCGATTTCCACGGTATAAAAGCCCTCGGGCACGGCCCCGCTTTCGCTGCGATACAGGCCCTTGTGTTCAAAAAACATCACGGGATTCGGATCTTCGAAGGCAGCAAGTAAGAGCCCCTTGGCGTCTGCGGGCGTACTTGGATACACGATTTTTAATCCGGGCGTGTGCGTAAACCAGGCTTCATTGGATTGAGAGTGGAACGGCCCAGCGCCAGTGCCGCCCCCCGTTGGCATCCGTATGACCACATCTGCTTTTTCGCCCCAACGCCAGTGCAATTTAGCCAGGTTATTGATGATCTGGTTGAACCCACAGGTGACAAAATCAGCGAACTGCATTTCCACCATACTTTTATACCCCCCCATGCTCAGGCCCAGGCTGATACCGACGATGGCTGATTCACAAAGGGGCGTATTGCGCACCCGGTCTTTCCCGAATTCCTCCACAAATCCCTGTGTGATTTTGAACACGCCGCCATAATCGGCAATATCCTGACCCATCAACACGAGTTTAGAGTGCCGTTG
Organism: Saprospiraceae bacterium; assembly: GCA_016787465.1. Taxonomy (GTDB): domain Bacteria; phylum Bacteroidota; class Bacteroidia; order Chitinophagales; family Saprospiraceae; genus M3007. The sequence continues at coordinate 11,284 of JAEUUR010000124.1, forward strand.
CATGGCAAGGCGCATGCCTTCAGAGATCGCATCGATAAACCTCAATTCTTTAACTTGGTCAGCAGGTGCAACAGGCACAGGCGCGGGTGCATACACATCGCGAAGTTCTTCTTCCGTATCAGCCACCGGTTCAGGCTCTGCGAACATCACTTCTACTGCTTTTTGGATGTCCTTTTTATGACGGTCTTTGATCGCCTTTTGCCGGTTTTCATCCAGTACACCATCTTTCAGCAGCCATTTTTCGAAATTTTCGATGGGATCTTTGAGTGCCCATTCATCCATCAGCGCCTTGGGAACATATTTGGTTCCACTGGCTTCTTCATGGCCGCGCATGCGGAAGGTGACACATTCCAGCAGGAAAGGTTCCGGCTTTTTCCGCATTTCTTCCGCCACTTTTTTGATCGTGGAATATACTTCAAGGATATTGTTGCCGTCGATCTTTGCCGAACGCATACCGTATCCGGCTGCTCTGTCGACGAGGTCCTTGCATGCGTATTGTTCGTTTGGACGCGTACTTAAGCCGTAGCCGTTGTTTTCGATCAGGAAAATAACGGGCAGTTTCCATACGGAGGCTACGTTGAGCGCTTCGTGAAATTCACCCTGGCTCGTAGCGCCTTCTCCGGTGAATGCCAGCGATACTTTGCCTTCTTTGTTCAGTTTATGTGCCATTGCCACTCCGGCGGCCAGGGAAAGTTGCGGCCCCAGGTGCGAAATCATCCCCACAATCCCATGTTCTAATGCGCCGAAGTGAAAAGAGCGGTCGCGCGCCTTGGTGTATCCCAAACGTTTGCCCTGCCATTGGCAAAAAAGGCGATCGAGGGGCATATCGCGGGCGGTGAAAACGCCCAGGTTCCGGTGCATGGTAAATATCAGTTCGTCGGGCTGTAAAGCGCAGGCGGCGCCCACACTGATCGCTTCCTGGCCTATGCCGCTGAACCACTTGGAGATGCGGCCCTGGCGCAACAGGTTTAGCATTTTTTCTTCTATCAGCCTTGGTTTAGCGAGTTGGTCGTAGAGGTGTAGCAGGGTTTCATTGCTGAACCCTTTTTTGGCATATTTGATCGGCATTGAATTAGTTTTATTCCGGCGCAAAAGTACACTATACAGCGAAACTTTCGCCGCAGCCGCAGGTACGCGTAGCGTTGGGATTGTTGAAGGTAAACCCTTTGCCGTTCAAACCACCTGAAAACTCAAGCGTGGTATTGAAGAGGTATAAGAAACTTTTTAAATCAGTTACCACCTTCACGCCGTTATCTTCGAACACCTGATCGTTGGGTTTTGACTCGCTATCGAAATCCATTTTGTACGACAAACCGGAGCATCCGCCGGAAGTGACGCTTACCCTGACGAAACAATCGGCAGGTATGTCGCCCTTCCGGCGGATTTCCAGGATCTTTTCTTTCGCGGTGTCGGAAACGAATATCACAGCTAAATTCTTTAAGTGGTTTAAGCCGAAGTAGAAGCTAATTGCGGCTCAGCAAGTTCAGGCAGTCCGTTTTTCTTGCGGTAATCGTTGATGGCGGCCTTGATGGCATCTTCTGCCAATACGGAGCAGTGGATTTTCACCGGAGGCAGTGCGAGTTCTTCCACGATATCCATGTTATCGATACCGGAAGCTTCATCGAGGGTTTTGCCTTTAAGCCATTCGGTGGCAAGAGACGAGGATGCGATGGCAGAGCCGCAACCAAAGGTTTTGAATTTTGCATCGCTGATCATGCCGGTTTCCTCATCGACTTCGATTTGCAAACGCATGACGTCGCCGCATTCAGGCGCGCCAACCAGTCCGGTGCCTACATTTTTGGCTTCTTTGTTCAATGTGCCCACGTTGCGCGGGTTCTTGAAATGGTCGAGTACTTTATCTGAATATGCCATAACTCTTTGTACAGAGGTTTTGATCGTTGATGTTAATCGCGTTTTTCGTTGTTCGGTTTTTGGCTGGGTTTTGTCAGCGCATACCACCATCCTTTCACAGTATAATAGATGCGGTACAACAATTTCATGAATGCATCAGGTTCGCTTTGAATCGGGCTCATGTTGCAATGTTTTTAATGGGCCGACCATTCGATCTTTGAAAGATCAACTCCCTCTTTGTACATCTCCCAGATGGGCGATAAATCGCGCATATGGTTTACGCCGTCTGCAACCAATTTCACTGCCATATCCACATCTTCTTCGGTGGTAAATCGACCAAGTGAGAAACGGATGCTGGAGTGAGCCAGGTCGTCGCCCAGGCCCATGGCGACCAGCACATAGGAGGGCTCCAGGGATGCCGAGGTACAGGCGGAGCCCGATGAAACGGCAATATTCTGGTTGAAGGTCATCATCAGGCCTTCGCCTTCTACGTGTTTAAAGGAGATATTGGCTACGTGCGGCATTCTGCTGCCAACGTTTCCATTTACTTTTGTTTCTTCCAACTGGCACAGGGCCGTTTCAAGTTTGTCGCGTAATTTGCTCAAACGTTCGGCATCCTGCTTCATTTCGAGGCGAGCCAGTTCTGCCGCTTTACCGAAACCTACGATACCAGGCACGTTCAGTGTGCCCGAGCGCATGCCTCTTTCGTGGCCGCCGCCGTCCATTTGGGCGGTTACTTTCACGCGCGGATTTTTGCGGCTTACGTACAATGCGCCCACCCCTTTGGGGCCGTACATTTTGTGACCGGAGAACGACATCAGGTGTACGCCCGTCTCACGCGGGTGCGTAGGGATTTTTCCAAC
>JAEUUR010000441.1 GCA_016787465.1 Saprospiraceae bacterium
GATGAGGTACTCAACAACCTTCAAAAGGTATTGGACGATATTCTGAATGCTCTAAGAAACCAACTAAAGCCGGAGAACGAAGAACCCCTTACCGCACCACCGTCACATCTCCCTTGAACAACACCACCCGGCCATTTACCATTTCCACTTCCACGTACCAGGCAAATACACCGGGGTTCATCGGCTCGCCACGGAAGGAGCCATCCCAGCCCAATTCAAGTTGGTTGGGCTGGAAATTCCTGCGTTCAAAAAGATGTTCTCCCCAGCGACTGTAAATACGCATCAAGCGCACCTCGCGCACTCCATCGCCGGCGAACACCGTGAACCAGCCGTCGTTATCGTCGCCCGGTAAAATCACATTCGGAATGTAGATATTGGTGTTGTAAACGGATACCCACACCCGATCTTCCGCTACGCATCCATGTTGATCCACTGCCCTGGCCGTGAATTCTGTGTGGGTGGGCGGATAAATTTTCTGCGAAGTAGCCATCGGTTTAAAAGGCAAATCTTCCGGCGCCCATTGTAAATTCGTGACTACCGCATTGGAAGGTGAAATATGGGCGTTCAACAAAACATATTGCCCTAGTTCAATGGAGGTATCACTCACCGTTAAATCAAGCGTAAAGGGCGCCGGTTCGGTAATATACACTTCGGTTTCCCAGGCGCAGCCCTGAACATCACGCGCGCGTATCGCGTATGCACCTGGCGCCAGGCCTGAAAAAATGTATTGGTTGTTGAAATTTTGCCCATTTAAACTGTAGAAATAAGGGGGCGAACCTCCCGTAATTTCGCTGATTTGAAGACTCGCATCGTTATCACCAAAACAAAGGATCGGATCGATAGCCACTTCAGCGTCGATGGGCTCATCCCAGTTGACGAGTATTTGGTCTTCCGCCGGGCATCCGTTTTTCAAATCGACTACCCGGTGTTTGTATAAACCTGGCTCCGTAATCTGAATTACCACGGCTGACGATTGAAATACGGTTACGCCGTTTTGGGTCAACGTCCATTGGTTGGAGTATCCAGGGCCATTCGAGGAGGCGCTCGCATCGAGTATAAACTGCGTTTCATTACAGCCCACCTGCACCTGATCTGGCCCGGCATCTGCCAATGGATTCGTCAAATCTTCAATTACCTGCATGGATACAGTAGCCGTACAACCAAATGCATTGGTGGCCGTTACGGAATACAGGCCCTCATTGCTGATAATATGGCTCGACAAGTTATCGGTGCAAAAACACGGCCCGGCCCAATGATAGCCCAGGTTGTTTTGATCAGCGAGTACACCGATTTGCCCAAATTGATCTGCACAGGTAATCGTATCGCCGTATGCCTGCAAGTGCGGAATGGTTCCGTGTTGAGGAACCGGCGTATACAACACCGTAGAACACCCATTTTGATCGGTTAGCGTGAGCGTGTACTGACCGGCCGGCAATCCGGTGAGGGCGGAGGTGTTTGCCGCATTCGACCAATGAAACTGGTAAGGAGTTGTTCCTCCACCCACTTGTGTTTGGATAAACCCATCCGAAGTTTCGCACGTATCGGCTCCAACCAGGGCGTTCAAAGTCAGTGCCTGGGGTTGTTGAATGGTAAATTGTTGGGTGGAACTGCACCCGTTGGTATCGCTGACGGTTACCGTGTACGACCCAGCCGCCAATTGATTCAAATCCTCCAAAGTAGCGCCATTGCTCCAGTCATATTCGAACTGTGGGTTGCCCGACACGCTCAAGTCGATTTGGCCGTTGTTGGCGCTATGACACGAAAGATGGGTTACATCAGCGCTCACTACCGGTAATGGATGTGTAATTACCTGGATTTGATGGAAGATGGAACAGCCGTTTGCATCCGTGAGGGTTAGCCGGTAAAACGCTCCGACAAGGTCTGTGATGGAGTTTGTCGTGGCGCCATTGTTCCAAAGCAATGAATAAGGTGGTGTTCCCTGAGAAGCGCCCATAAAAGTGACCGAACCGAGAGCCTGGCCCTGACAAGTCGGTTGAGCCATGATACCGGCACTGATAAGCGGCGGCGGCTCCGTAATCACCACACTCATCACTTCCGTGCAAGCCGCTGCATCTGTTGCCGTAACCGTGTAGGTTCCTGCCAGCAGGCTGTTCAGAGTCGACCCTGCCAAACCCGTCGACCAGTTGTAAAGCACCGGTGGCGTCCCTCCCTGGAACGCCATGTCGATACTGCCCGTGATATCACCGGCACACAACGGGTTTTGGGTGACAGGCAAAAGTGTAAGCGGTGGAAATTCATTCACCGTGATAGCATGCGTTGCCGTACAACCCGATGCATCCGTAACAGTTACCTGATAATTTCCGGATAAAATCTGACTTAGGTCTTCTGTGCTGGCGCCGTTCGACCATGCATATTGAAACGGCTGGACGCCGTTTTGAATAGTAAGGTTAATGTTTCCATTGCTTCCTCCATTGCAGGAAGCAGGAACAGATACAGCATCGGTTATCAAGGGAAGCGGCTCCACGAACTGAAAGGTTTGTTCCAGCGCACATTTCCCATCGGCATAGGTCAGGGTCAGGGAATAATCGCCCGGCGACAACTGGGTTAAACCCGGGTTGTCAGATTGATTCGACCATTGAAACGTCAGCGGCAGCGATCCGCCCGTTGTTGAAATAGTTATAGTTCCGTCATTGGCGCCGAAACACGATATGGGCGTTTGTGCAGCCGCGACAGCAGGGGCCTGAAACTCAGGCACCTCGATTTGCTCCACCAGGGTGCAGCCATTGTTATCACTCAGGGTAAGCTGGTAGGAACCCGATGCTACATCCGTAAGTTGGTTGCCTGTTGCACCCGTCGACCATTCGATGGCATAGGGAGGCGTTCCTTGTTGCGCGCCTGAGAATTGAAGCGAACCGTTCGATAACCCAGGGCAACTTGGCGTTGCGGAGAGTCCTAATGAAATCAAAGGAAGTGGTTCGGTGAGGTTGATAACCATTTCGTCGGTACATCCATCCTGATCGGTTACTGTGACGGCATAAGAACCTGCTGTTGCATTGGAAAGCGTTTGAACGTTTGATCCATCCGACCAGGCAAACTGGCAGGGGCCATTTCCGGTGTGAATGGCGATATGCATTTCACCGGTGCCGCCATGACACAAAATGGGTGCGATTACACCTCCGTCGATCATGAGCAGGCCACCACCTTCTACCCAGGTTTCTTCCACGGAACTACACCCTTTGGCATCTGTAACAACCACCGTATAGACGCCGTCAGACAATCCTGACAGGTCTGAAGTTGTTGCCCCTGTCGACCACAGGTATTGCAAAGGGCCGTTGTTGCTTGATGCCTGGGCAGTCACCGAACCTGCCAATCCGCTGCAATCGCCATTGATGGTATCCAGGGCAAGCGTAGGCAGTCCGAATGCAGTGATGTATAAGGTATCTTGATGTTTCACGCCGCACAGATCGGTTGTTTCCACCCAATATACGCCAGGTATTTGAGCTTCAAAGGAGGCCTCCGTACTTCCATCTTGCCACAAGTAATTGCTGTAACCTGATCCTGCGTTTAACAACAAAACAGTATCGGTGCATACGCCCACATCGGGACCAATGTATGGCGGCGGTGGCGACATGGGCGGTTCGAACTGAAAAATATTGTTCAACCAATTACACTCCAATTCCACCGTAACCGGAAAATCATTGGCAAGTGCGTAAGGACGGGGTAAGGTACCGTCGTCGTTCACCACCCCGAAAATGGCGCCCGCTTGGCGGGGCACGAAAAAAACAAAGGTTTGGCAGGTGTCTTTTTGAACCGGCGAACTCGTCCAAAGCACTGGACCCAATAATTCAGCGTTGGTAGCGGTTGGGTCGGATTGGTAAAAGGCAACCGGAATGTTTCCGCTGAGCTGGTTATCGCCGGAGTTGCATATGCGCACATGCACGCGCAAGGTGAGGCTGTCGCAACCGATGGTTTCTACCACGGCGCCTGCATCGGGTAAGGGAATGAAAGGCTGTTGATTATCATTCAACACGGGACGCTGCGACAGATAATGGTTCAACGGGCGTTTTCCCGATCCGGCTGTGGGCAATTCCAGGTGGTGGAAGGGTTGTTGGGCAGGTACGGTCAGATCATCGTTTACATTCACCACAAAATAATTGAATTGATTCCAGACATTCCGGCAAGGTACCCAGGGGTAGGAGTCGGATTCAAACACATTTAATCGGCCAGAAAAATTCCAGATATTGTAGTTCAATCTACCGGTGACTGCAATTTCAGTTTCACCGTCGTTGTCTACATCGGCCACTACCGGATAATCGTCGGAAGTACTTGAATTGCAGGCAATTTTGTACCAGTTTCTTTCCGTGTCGACGCCGGCGGGGAAAGGCGTTGGGCCACCGTAAAGGATGCGCAAATCGCGTTCGTCGCGGTAAACGACTTCCGAAATGCCGTCGCCGTTAAAATCATACACCGAAGCGCCCGTCCACCCGGAGTAATCCGAGGTAGGCAGGTTCCACCAATAGGGGGTAGCCGGGTTTATTTGTGCAGCATTGAGATTGAAGCAAGTGAAATTGTAGGAACTGCAAACCAGGATTTCCGGGAAATCTTTGGCAGCGCCGTTTTGTGTATCATCGTACACATTAGCGACGCAAGCCAGGCTGCCGCTATTAATGGCATTTACCGGGTATGGAAAAAACCGCAGCAATCCGGTTTTGTTCCAAACGTACACACCGGTTTGACCTGAATTCCGCCGGGAAGTAACAATCAAATCCAGGGTTCCATCCAGGTTTACATCGGCGCAGGCCGTGTAGCCGTCATTATAACCTTGGTTGGCGGGTACCATTTGGTTTAGATCGCGTTGAACTTTGATTTCGAAACCATCGCCATCGGAGAAAGTGAGGTCGACAGAATAAATGACAGGCCCGGCAGCCAGTTCCAAACCGGCGCAATCCGGATCGCCATTACAATCGGCCACAGAAAGCAGATCGACGGCTGTGGGGTTGCAACTCCCTTCCGAACTGTTGTTGTAATGAGATCGGCCTTTATTGGTACCACCCGACAACACTTTGTTCAAAGCAGGGGCTGAGGGATTGGAAAAATCGAATTGAAAAATATCACTGCCGGCGTATAATTCCGGCGTCCCGTCGTTGTTAAAATCGGCCAGAAATGCGCGCTGATCGTCGTAATCGAGGGTGCCGGATGAGGTAACCCACAAGGTCATCGGATTGCCGGGTGTTTCGGAATAATTGGTGAACACGCGGATGCGACCATCGCTGCACGACATGATGAGTTCCGGAATACCGTCGTTGTTGACATCGCCGATGGTAGGTCCCGGGATCGGGTAATTATCGAACCCGCCAGGGATGGTAAGGATGAGCGGATTGGCTGCGTTTGAACCATCACCGCGGAAAATTTGCAGACGGCCCGGGGTTTGTCCGGGGTTTTCACCGACGATGATTTCAGGCATGCTGTCGGTTTGCGGGTTGAGGTTGGCAACTACCGGTGTTGCTACGACGGAAATGGCATCTTGCGTTGATCGCCAGGCAAGTCGGGTTTTAAAATCGGGCGGAGTGAAGGGTATGGAACAATCCTGTGTATTTCCTATGAATGGGTTTAGGGCAATCGCAAACAGAATCAAGCTGATACGACTTCGTTCCATAATAGTTAGGACTGGACAAAAATCAAATTGGTTTAGCTTATTGGGCTTATAGGATAAAAGTCAAAATTAAAATTTTAAAATTTAACACTGAAAAAAATATTTCAAATGAAAAATAATTTACATTTGCTCATTCTAATGAATCCTGAACATCCTGACTTAAGGGAAAGGAAAAACAGGATACGGCACACCCCAGGTAATTGCACAAAAACCACCTTCCAAGTTCACATTTTTCAGACATCTTGAATAAAACCAGGTGTCATTGAATCATGCCTCACAGGTGACTTTGATTTAATCCCGAAACCATTCCCATTCTAGTTTTGAAGCATGAGGACGAGGTTCGCTCGTTCGCACTGCTCTATTCGACATGAAACCAGTCCCGTTGCTTTATGCCGTAAGGTGTGAAGACTTAAAGCCATTACCCCCATGAATACAATCCTGCATGAATCGATCCCCCTTCTTCGAGGAGCCTTAAGTGTTCATCTCAATGGACACATTCAGATTTCTTCCCTTCAAATTCTTGACACCACCAACCAGTTAGAAGACATTATTGCCAAAAGTAAAACTGATTTACTATGGCTTGATGGTAGCCTGGAAGCTGTTTCCAGCCAATCTTTAATTGGAAACCTCAAGAAAAAATTCCCTGACCTGAAAATTTTGGTGTTTGGTAATGAAACCGATGTAATTGAAATCAAAAAGATATTCAAGCAAGGCGCCCACGCCTATTTATGCAAAACCTGCGAAGCAGGCGAGATTAATGACGCCATAGAAGCGCTGGCCCAAGGCAAATCGTATTTACCACCCTCCTTCCAATCAACGCTCCATTTTTGGATATCCACCCCCGACGATAAAAAAATGCGCAATCAACGGCTGACTGACCGTGAAAAAGAAGTGTTGCAACTAATTGTGGATGAATTTACCACGATTGAAATTGCCAAAAAACTATTCATCAGTCAGTGTACCGTAGAAACCCACCGCCTCAAACTGATTCAGAAACTGGGTGTAAAAAACACCGCCGGCCTCGTGCGCGAAGCCATTGCTAATCGATTGTGTTTCTGTTTCTAAAGCATCCATGAAAACATGGATATTTCTCGAATCCATGTTTTGTATGAAAGTCCGGTACAGGTATTCCCCACACCTTTACGCAACTGAAAACAGTGCGAACCAATTGCCTCCAAAACCATGATCGACCTTGCCCTCGCCTTGTTAAGAGATGAACTCAATGAGTACATCCGAAGCATCCCCGGAAACAACGATCCGGTGTATGTAACACTAGGCAATGTTTCCGCCATTGAGGGGTCGAACAACAACAGCCTTAACGATACGATATTAGTCAGCCTGGTAAATATTGAAGAAGAGAGTACGCTGAAGAATTTGAGAACGCCCCCCAGGATGATTGGAAACAGAATGGTGTACGACTCTGCACCCGCTCACCTGAATTTGTATATACTGTTTGCCTGCAATTTTCCGGATGACTACAACAACGCCCTGATTCGATTATCACAAGTCATTCAGCGATTCCAAAGTAAAAAGGTATTCAATTTACAAAATACAGTGAGCGACACTGTATTGGCCATCGCCGCCGACCCGAATGATCCGAGGCATGACTTGGTAAGGCTCCTTTCCCTTGCGCTCGACCTGTATACCATGACTTTTGAGCAGATCAACCATCTGTGGGGTTCTCTGGGAGGCAAACAAATTCCATTTGGCATGTACAAAGTCCGGCTTGTAGAACTCGCCGAGCCGAAGGTGGATCGCGAAGCTCCGCCGATTGAACAAATCCGGCAAGATGTTCACCCTTTAAATGAAGCTTGTTGATGGAATCCGGTTTGTACAAACGACTTTTTGAGGTCAGGGTGTTACATGAATATCACCTAAGCGACCGGCAATCGGGCGGAGATCTTTTTTTTAACCGCAACCCGCTTGAGCGTCAGGAATTGCTTCCTAAGCTGTTGCAGGAACGTAAAATTGATATCCTGCAACACCTTACGTTCGAACCCACGCCGGAAACGCTTAAAATATTGAAAGGCAACCGGATTAAATTTTGGCAAAATGCTACAGGTTTTGTGCTGGCTGCTGAAGTAAAAAAGACAGAAATAACACCGGGTGTTGAAGCCTTCAAACTGGCCATTCCGATCGAACATCGGCATCTTAGTTTTTATATAAAAGTAAAGGATCCAAAATTTTATGCCTATTCAGCTATCAAGCTCATTCCCAACATGTTAGGCGCCTATTTTTGGTTTTCCAATGCAGGTCAACCGGTATCAAATTCCGCGATTTTAAACCTGGCAAAGCCAACACCTGCCGTCGTAGCTGGTCAATCGTATGAACCGGGTGAACTTGCTGTAATCGGCGGATCGGTCAGTCAGGCATTGGTTCGCACGCAAGAGCTGCCTGCCGCTAACTGGACATCGATCAACCTGGATGGTTTTGCCGGGGAACAAGACCGCATACTGACCGGAAAACGGATGAGGTTGCGTTGGAATGGAGTGCCCAAAAAGGTCGCTTTTATCCTGAAAGATCAAGCGTCTTCGGAGGTTAAAAAAATAGAAAAGGAGATCGACAAAAACGGCGTGGATGTCCTGTTGGATTTTACGCGTACCAACCCCGAACCAGACTTCCCGAATGGGCGGCCGGTTCCCGACGGATTGTACACCCTCGAAATTGATGGCACACCTACGCCTGTTTTCCTGCACGACGAAATAGTACCTGGCAACCCGGCTGTTGCCCGGCCCGGAATTGTGGCAACACCCAAAGGGCTTTTAGGAATCATTCATATCGACACAAAAGCTGACACTTCCTTCATCGAGCCTAACGGCGCCTTGAAACAATTGCCATTGCCCGATGGAGCCCTTTCGCACCAAATTTATGAGGTACGGTGGCTCAATCGAAGTTTAAACTGGCGTTATCGTTCCGACCGTGGGAAAAAGCTGCTTCCGATCGGATCAGCTACAGGCCATCTTTTTCAAGACGGTAACGATTTACAAACGACCCTGCCACATCGCTTCCACGCACAACAGGCAAACCTGGCGCCAGGTGTAAATATCCCTACGCCAACGCCCGATCAAGTGCGTTTCGATGCGTCAGGCGCCCTATTCGGCGAATTGCTCATTCACAAAATCCGGGATCTGATCGATTCGGTATAAACATCATTTTTCACTTAAAATAAAGCGCCTAATGACGAATTACAAAACCCCGGGCGTGTACGTCGAAGAAATTCAAAAGCTTCCACCGTCCATCGCCCAAGTTGAAACAGCCATTCCTGCGTTCATCGGCTACACTGAAAAAGCCGTCGACGCCAGGGGCCTGCCCCTTTTGCTCGAACCCAAACGAATCACTTCTCTTTTTGAGTTTGAACGTTTTTTCGGCATGCAACAGCCTGAAACCGCCATTTCCGTCACCATCACGGAGCGGCCTAATCAGCCGATCGCCATTCGGGCAGCCATCGATCCAACGTTGCGGTCCAAGTACCTGATGCATTATGCGCTGCAACTCTATTTCGCAAATGGCGGCGGCCCATGCTACATAGTTTCTGTAGGCGATTTCACCACCAATTTCGTCGGCTACAACGAGCTGAAAAATGGCTTGGATCGAACCGAAAAAATCGATGAAATCACGCTGTACGTGTTTCCCGATGCCCAAAACCTGAGCAGTATCGATGATTATTACACTTTGTACGGCGAATCAATGGATTTGTGCGCAAAATTAAAAGACCGTTTTACGGTGATGGATGTTTGGAACGACCCAGCCCTAACGCCCGACGATTGGTCGACGAACATTGATGAACTTCGCAGCAAAACAGCAAACGAAATTGACAAGCTGAAATACGGAAGCGTTTATTTCCCCAACGTAGAAACCATTCTGGATTATTATTACGGTGGAGAAGGGAATGGCGATAGCAACGTAACAATTGTTCATGTGGGCGGCGATGGTTCGTACGCCGGCACCCTGGCCGAACTTAAAGGGAAAAACAACCAGCTTTATTTCCGCGTACGAAGCGAAATCCGGAACCTGCCGGTGGTACTCCCTCCATCTCCAGGCATTGTAGGCATTTATGCCGATGTCGACAGCAGCCGAGGCGTTTGGAAGGCCCCTGCCAACGTCAACATGGACTACGTGATCAAACCTGTGACGAAGATTACCGATGCCGAACAGGAAAACCTGAACGTGGATGTAAACGCAGGCAAATCCATCAATGTCATCCGTTCGTTCACGGGCCGCGGCTCCGCCATTGTGTGGGGCGCACGCACACTCGCCGGTAATGACAATGAATGGCGATACGTGCCCGTCCGCCGCTTTTTCAATATGGTGGAAGAATCCGTGAAAAAAGCCACCGTTCAGTTTGTATTCGAACCCAACGATGCCAATACATGGACGCGTGTTAAATCTATGATCGAAAACTTCCTGGCCTTGCAATGGCGCGCTGGAGCGCTCATGGGCGCTTCCACGGAAGAAGCCTATTTCGTCAAAGTCGGTTTGAATGAAACCATGGATGAAGTTGACATCTGGGAAGGCCGGATGATCGTGGAGATCGGCATGGCCGTTGTTCGCCCGGCAGAATTTATCATCCTGCGCTTTAGCCACAAGATGTTATCTGAAACCTAAACCAGGCTGAAACACGATGGCATGCATGCGCTTACTCAGGTAGTGCATCGCACCTTCAACAGTTCACCTATTTCACACTAAATAAACAATTCAATCATGACCGATATATCAACCAACGTTGGGCCATGCGGCAAGCCCATCGATATTCTGCGGGAATGCAAAGACGATCTCCGCAGTAAAAAGCTGCTCGCCGAAGGCACGGCCAAAGCGTCGGTAGCCACAGTAGCGGGCAAAAAAAATACGCGCAACTTCAATGTATGTTTTGTGCTAAAAGCTGGCGACACGGCCGACTTCTACCGGAACGTGGATTATTACGTTGCCATTCACGCCGCCAATGCTACCGAAACCATTCAGAAAAACGTCGATGACCTGATCAAAAAAAGCGGCGATTTGGAAAAAGCTATTTCTGAAGCGGCAAAAGCCATCAAATTGATCAAAGACAAAGCTGCTGAAGCCAAATCCAAAGCTTGTGATCTGGATACCCAGATGAAAGACCCTTGCAATGAAATACAGCTTGGGATTTTGAAAACCGGATTCGACAACAACTGCAAGCAACAATTCCAAGCCTTGTACCCCGATCAATCCAACATCACCTTCGAGTGGGTTATCGAACAGATCATTTCCAAAACCAATGATGCCAAAGCGGCTGCCGATAAAGCTTTCAACGCTGCGGTAGAAATTTCCGGTATTCAAACTTTCTCAAATGTAAAAAGCCTGAAAGAGTTGAGCAAAGTGCTGGCGGAAAAAGGCAAGGATCTAAAAACTGATGTCGACAAAAATGTGAAGGATAGCGCCTCCGAGCTCACAAAAACCCAGGATGAACTGGCAAAAATCGTCAAAGAAGTGAGTGTTGCCGTCATGGATTCGCACAAGGCGACCACCGCTTTCGAAGGCTGCGCATTCACCCTTGATTTTGTTTGCGATCCTAAAAAGCCTGCCAACTGCGACATCAGCTATTTGTGCAGCAAGGTGCGCCAAACGTTCTGCGGCGACGGCCCCACGGCTCCGGATAAACCAGGCGGATTTGCGACTCAGAACCTTGATTGATCCTTTTTAGAACCAACCACCATTCATCTCAAAATTCATTGCCATGGCAATTCAAATAAAAATAGAAGCACCGTCGGTACATACTAATTGCCCTCCGCCTAGTTCTGGTCCGGGTAACACTTCCGACAATTGCGTCGAAAAATGGAGACAGGAAAAAGATGCCGCAAAACGCGACCTCGATCAAAAAATTGCGGAAGTAGACCAGGCCAAAAAAGAACTGGAAAATGCCATCGCCTGGGAAGGCAAGTTGAAAACCTGGTACGACAACGTGGTAAAAACGGCCGAATTGAGCGACAAACTGCGCCGGGAACTAAGCGTCATGATTTCTCAAGTGGAGAAGTTGTGCGAGAATTCAGCCTGTACCGTAGAAGCCTTGAAATGCCTCTATTTCATGGTTGAAACCATCTACAACGAATCTGTGAGCAGCATTTTGAATATCCTGGAGCTCCTGCAAAAATGCATTAGATGTATTTCCAATCCACAATTGATACGTGACAAAGGCATTACCAAAGCGATCAATGACCTGGAAATCAAAATCAAGGAATTGGATGCATTGCATCTCGATGCCCTCAAAAAGGTAATCGAAGCCCTCAAATGCGCCTTGATTCTTCAATACTCCCTCTGCGAAGACCCGGATGTGGCTCAGGATTTTTCAGGCGATGCATTGCTATGCGATTTGTATGACCTGGAACAATCATTGGGTGGACCGATGCCTGATGCCTCCGGCAATTTGCCTAAACCCAGAAACTGTAAGGCAAGCGACCTCGATTCCGGCCCATGGGCTTGTTGTGTGAATGAAGAAGAACTTGTTGACCGCCCTACTTTCCCATTGGAAGAAGATGATTATTACCGCGATATCGAAGGCCAATACGATCAGGCAAAAACGGATAAAAACGATGCTAAAGACAAGTACGATAACTTGAAGAAACAAAAAGAAGCCAAACAAGCATGCTACGAAAGCCTGTCGGGCGCCATCGAAACAGCCGACAAAACCAACAACGGCAAATAACTCAACCAACCATTTTCACGCATAAAAATCAAATTTCATGGCTACTAATAGATCCGGATACCCGCTACCCAAGTTTCATTTTGAAGTGGATTGGGGTACCAACGTCAAATTGGGTTTCACTGAAGTAACCGGCCTCACCTTCGAAACCGAAGTGATCGAGTATCGCGAGGGCTCCAGCAATACCTACCATAAAAGCAAACAACCCGGCCTAACCAAATACAGCAACCTGACCTTCAAACGCGGCACCTTCCAGGGAGATGCCGATTTTTTCAAGGAATGGAAAAAAACCTTCTTTTTCCAGGAAGGCAAGGAAAAATTCCGCGCCGACATGACCATCAAACTGCTCAATGAAGAGCACCAACCCATCATGATCTGGAAAGCGATCAAGGCATGGCCATCCAAAATCCAATCAGCTGATTTGAAATCAGATGCCAATGAAGTGGCTATCGAAACCATGGAAATGGTTCACGAAGGTCTCACACTTGAAGCCAAATAAAAGAGTTGACCCATGAGTGAATTTCGTTGGCAACACGTGAGTTTTCACTTCGAAGTCTCCTTCAATGGGATTGGACAAAAAGCGCTCGACGCAAAGTTTCAATCCGTTGCAGGACTTGAAGTTCAATTGGAAACCGAATCCATCAAGGAAGGTGGTGAAAACCGCTTTGAACACACCATTCCGCTTCGCAGGAAATACTCCAACCTGACGCTTAAACGAGGCGCGCTCGGAGCAGTCGACGGTTCTCTGCTGTATGACTGGTGCAAAAGAGCTTTTCAATTGGAACAAATCAGAACGGTAAACCTCGATGTCATTCTGCTCAATCAAGATCACAAAGCGCTGATGAAGTGGAAAGTGATCAATGCCTGGCCCAAAAGCTGGAAAATGGGCGAGTTGAACGCTGAAAAAGGTGAAATTCTGATCGAAACCCTTGAATTGGTGTACAACCGTTTTGAATTTTCCTGACTATAAAACACGCATGTCATGCCCATCGAAATTCGAGAACTCGTGATCAAAACCACCATCAACGACGATGCCCAGCAAGCCCAGTCGGGCGATTTGGGCGCCGCGTCGGAAGGCAATAACGGAGTGGATCAAAACACTGCTTTGGTCAACCTCATTGTGGAAAAAGTATTGGAACTCATCAAGGAAAAATCTGAACGATAATGGCTGACAACGGCAAATTGGAAAAAGCGTACATCATCTCCTATCCCAACAGGGATTTTTCGGGAGATACATTGCGATTCGATATTCCGATCAACCCGGAATCTTATACCAAAAACTATAAGATCGAATACGATGTTCGCCGGCCCTCCGGTGGCAGAGGCGCCGATGCGCGGTTTAAATCCACTGCCCCTGAGCAACTGAAACTGGATTTTATTTTGGATGGTACCAATACCATGGAGGGTTACAAATTCAATGAGCCCTTAACGGATGAAGTAGCATCCATAAAAAACAGGAAGGTGGCCGACGAAGATGCCGTGCTCAATCAGTTGAATAATTTTCTATCCACAGTTTATCGACACGACCGCGACATTCACCGGCCCCGTTTCGTAAAAATCTACTGGGGTGAAGACCGTCAGCTTTTCAAAGGTATCCTGACCAACCTCGACTTGAATTATGCCTTGTTTCATCCAAGCGGAAAGCCGTTGAGGGTAAAAATCAGCGCCACATTCCTCGATTATGTAGCGCAGGATCAACGTGAAAAAGAAAACAACCAGCGTTCGCCCGACATCAGTCGCCTCAAAATGCTTAAAGCCGGCGAACGCCTGGATCAGCATGTGTCCGACATTTACAACAACAATAAATTCCTCGTTCAAGTTGCCGCAGCCAACAACCTGACCACTTTCAGACGCATTCAGGAAGGCACCCAACTCCGTTTCCCTCCACTGGATAAAACAGAAGTAGCATGAGCAGCAACGTCGCTTCCATTCCTAATGAATCACGCCATGATGTCGTCACGTTCGATATCCTGACCGGCGATGCATCGCTCCAAAAATTGGATGAAGCGATAGAGATCATGTCGATCTGTATTGTCAAGGAGGTGAACCGGGTGCCTACGGCACGAATCGTTGTTCGCGACGGTGATGCTGCCAGCGGCAGGTTTGAAACCGCAGAACAGGACAGCCTGACTCCGGGTAAAAAAATCCAGATCAAAGTCGGGCTCGATCGTTCCAACAAAACCCTTTTCAAAGGAATCATCACAAAGTTCTCCATGAAAATCCGGGAACAAGGGAATGCGGATCTGATCATTGAATGTAAAGACGAAGGTATGAAACTGGCCGTAGGGCGCCACAGCAAGTATTTTGAAGAAAAGAAGGACAGTGAAGTAATAGAAGAAATCATCTCCGGCTATAGCGGACTCAGTTCCGATGTCGAACCAACCTCGCTTAAACACCGCGAACTGGTACAACATCACAGCTCCGATTGGGATTTTATCCTGGCCCGGGCAGAAATGAATGGCAAGCTGGTGATCATTGACGACGGCAAAATTCAGGTCAAAAAACCCGACACCGCCCAAAGTCCAGGCCTTAACCTGGCTTTTGGCAGTTCCTTGCTGGAGTTTGAAGCAAGGAACTGCCAAAAGCCAGGTTAAGGCCTGGCTTTTGGCAGTTCCTTGCTGGAGTTTGAAGCAGAAATGGACGCCCGCACCCAATGGAGCTCCGTTGAAGCCAAATCCTGGGATTATGCCGCACAAAGCTTGTTCAACCAAAGCAGCGACAATGCAGGAATTACCGAACCCGGCAACTTGAACGGCAATTCACTTTCCGATACCATCGGACTTGAAAAATTTGAATTGCGTCATTCCGGTCATGTAATTGAGGAAGAACTGAAGGCTTGGGCCGATGCCTGTATGCTGAAAAGCCGCCTGGCAAAAATCCGGGGCAGGGCCAAGTTTACAGGTTTTCCCGATATCAAGCCGGGCGCTGTGGTCAACCTGGCCAATGTCAGTCCGCGATTTAGTGGAAACGCTTTTGTGAGCGCTGTTCGGCACGACATCGCAGGCGGTGCATGGGATACACAAGTCCAATTCGGCCTGGCGCCGGAGTGGTTTGCCACACAGCCTCAAGTGATCGATTTTGAAGCAGCCGCTTTGCTTCCCGGCATTCGCGGTTTGCAAATCGGCAAGGTGGTACAACTGCAAAACGACCCGGAAGGGCAAGACCGGATTTTGGTGCGGCTGCCAATTATCGACCCAGGCGCCCAGGGTATCTGGAGCCGTGTGGCGAGTTTGGATGCAGGCGCTAACCGTGGATCATTCTTCCGCCCGGAAATCGATGACGAGGTGATTGTAGGATTTGTCAACGACGACCCGCGCGACGCCGTGGTGCTGGGCATGCTGCACAGCAGCGCAAACCCCGCGCCCATTTCAGCGCAGGATGTAAATCATGAAAAAGGTTTCGTTACCCGCAGCGACATGCGCCTGCACTTTCACGACGACACCAAAACGATCACCATCAGCACCCCGGCAGGAAACACTGTTAAAATCGACGAGGCAAGTATGTCTATTTTAATTCAGGATCAGAATCAAAATAAAATCAAACTCAGCCCTACAGGCATCGATCTCGAAAGCCCGAAAAACGTGAACATCAAAGCCGGCATCAACCTGAGTCTGAGCGCCGGCGCCGCCCTGAGTATTGGTGGCAACATGATTACCGCATCGGCTCAAGGGCCTATCGAATTAAAAGGCGCCATGGCGAAGCTTGCCGGACAAGGCATTGCCGAAATCAGCGGCGGTTTGGTAAAAATCAATTAAACATTCAACATCATGCCTCCAGCAGCCAGAATTACCGATATGCACACCTGCCCGATTCCAACCCACGTCGGAGGGCCGATCACCGGCCCCTGCGTACCCAATGTGCTGATCGGTGGTTTGCCGGCAGCCGTGGCCACCGACGTTTGCCTTTGCCTCGGGCCGCCCGATATCATCGTGAAAGGCTCTACCACGGTCTTGATCGGAGGAAGGCCTGCCGCCCGAATGGGGGATGTGACCGGGCACGGCGGCGTGATCGTTTCAGGGTTTCCGACGGTAATGATCGGCGGATAAAGTGTGCTGAACAACCTGTTTATATCCACAAAAGATGCGTATATGGCACTCGATAAACCTTTTTTAGGTACCGGTTGGTCTTTTCCTCCTGCCTTTTCTCCTGAATCCGAAACCGTGGAAATGGTGTCGGGTGAAACCGATATCAATCAAAGCATCTTTATCCTGCTTTCCACCAGCCTGAAAGAACGGGTGATGCAACCAACCTACGGTTGCAACCTGACTGATTATCAATTCGAGCCGGCCAACAATGGTTTTTTGAGCTTCTTGAGAGACCTCATTGCCCAGGCACTTTTGAACCATGAACCACGCATCATCGTAGAAAACATTTATATCACGGAACCCGACTCCTTGGACCTGATCGAAGGCAAGGTGCTAATCGAAGTAGACTACCGAATCAGCGAAACCAATACCAGATTCAATTTCGTGTACGACTTCTATCGCCGCGAAGCGAACCGGCCGATCTAACCCTAAGCTTTCCCGAGCCATGCCAAAAAAATTCGATATAACCCACCCGCTTTTGACAGAACCCGGATCCAGCCAACGGAAACGAGCCGATGATCTGCTGAACAAAACCGTGGTAAAAATCGATGATCATGACCTGATCGATCGCCTGCACTTTGTTTACAGGTTCTCCAAACAGGTCAACTTCAGGGAATATATTGTTGACGCAGAAAATGCCGACTACACCGTCGAATCCGATTGGCAGCAGTTTTTTGAGCGTTCAACGCCTTTTATTTTGGCTCAAATCGCCTATTTCGACACAGGAGGCCTGCAATCCCGTTTTGAAAAATTGCTTTGTGATTACGAAAAACAAAACAGCCCGGAAAACCTGGGGCGGTTGTTCGAGTTTTGTTTCGGTGATGCCATCATGCCGCTTTTCACCTGGTACGCTGCATTTCAATCGGAAGAAAAATTGTTATTTGAAACAGCCGGAGCACCTGCAGAAAACGAACCTCAGGAACTGGTTTTTAAACAAAAACTGGCCGATATCATCCAATCCACCCTTTCAAAAGACCTGATCGAATTCATTCATATTTACAATAAGGCACGCACCCACGCATGCCTTGGCCCCATCAATTTTTTCCCGTTTGTTAACCAGCAAATCTGGGGAATTCAACCGACAGACCTGTTCGGAATTACCCCATCCCCTGATCCGGCAGAGTGGGCGAAGCAGCTCGGAAAAATCCTGTCCAAATTCCAACAAATCATTGAACAACTCAGGCTCCTGGCGCCGGCATTTGTTAAACAAGCCCTTGTGCCCGTACAGCAGGTTTACCGTGAAAGACACCAACCACACCTGGGTTTGTTGTTTTCGTTTTTGGAATTGTTCGAATACGTTCAAAACGACCTCAACCGGCTCACCACCGAACACCTGGAGTTCTTTTTCAAACGCGCATTGCGCATCAAAGCCAAAGCCGCCAAAGCCGACCAAGCCCACCTGGTTTTTGAAATGGCCAAACACCTGGAGCAATACCTGGTAACCAAAGACAAGGCGTTCAAAGATGGAAAAGACCTGGCTGGAAAAGATGTCATTTTTCACCTCGACGATGAAATAGTACTTGATAAAGCCAAAGTAGAAAGCCTGCGGACGCTGTTTCTGCATTTTCAAGACGGGAAGGTCGGGAAGTATAAACGTATACCGCTTCCTCCTGCTGGCCCCGGAAATACGGTGGAGTACACCTGTTGTCCTCCTGACATTACTGATTTACCTGAATTCACATTCAACTCATACATCCACGGCGTACATATGGCGGCGGTGGCCAATAGCGCCGACGGAGCCGGCGCAGAATTTCCGGAAA
>JAEUUR010000446.1 GCA_016787465.1 Saprospiraceae bacterium
TTTGACGGAGCAAATTGCCATTCCGGTGTTTATTTTAATGAACCTTATGTTCCATTTATTGAAAACGGCGGGTTTTATGTAAAACCGCATTGCGAAGATGTGAATGATTGTTGCCCACTTGGAACTCTTGAAAACGAACCCGGTGGCAATTGCCTGTTTGGATACGGCCCGCCAGGATATGCGCATGGCATGGTGATCGGCAATAGATATTGTTTTAGAGCTCCTGTGGGTTGTGGTTCCGGACAAGGTACTGAATGTTGCCCTGATGGTTACTCTGAGTTGATTTATGGCGATGACGACACAAAATATTGTTACGATCCAAACATTGAAATACCAGCTGGTTTTGGAGGATTTACACATGGCACAGTTGCTCCTCTTTCCCTTTATGTTGTTAGAAATTGCCCTCAAGAGCAATGCTGCCCAGAGAACGCAAATTACGTGATACCTAATGGCAGCAATACAAACGTAGCAGGAAAATGCTGGTATGCGAATATTCCACAAAGTTGGACGGAGCTTTCAGCACCAGAAGATAATAGAATCGTGATTTATCTGGTCAATCAAGAAGAATGCCTCAATCTTGGGTTTCAGTGGAATGCGCAGGCTAATAATTGTTATATTGAAGTGCCCACAAATTTGGCGAATAGCCTGGAAATCATCGGTTCGTCAGTGTACACCAACGCCCTTCCCGGATGCGAAACACATGCCGTCGGGCCTCAGGATACCAGATCTGAACAAGGAACGGAGTTGAAGGGAGATCTGCTTTCAAACGTGCAGCGTTCAATCAGCATTTTCCCAAATCCAGCTTCCAACCTGCTGAACGTAAGATTTGATGCAGAATTTTCAGGACCAACTGTGATGAAAATTTTTGATTCAAAAGGGCAGTTAGTTGAAACAACAACCATTGTTGCTCCTGCGAAAGGGTCAACCCTAACCTTGTTTTTGAATGAACTTTTGCCAGGGAATTATTTCATCAATGTAAATGGCGAAAACCATAATGAAACTTATTATTTCATTAAGCTGTAGATGAAATTAAACTGGAATAGATCATGCACGTTTTTTAGTACAGACGGCATTAAATTCCGCGTTTTGTAATTTCACAAGCTCTTAGGCTCTCATCGCTGTTCCTGGTGTTTTTTAAACGCCAAGCGTTTCAGTGGTGAGAGCTTTTTGGTCGAAATATCTACGCCGTTAGTTGTGCAGTAGCGGTGAACAATTCAGATGCAACATCCTTAACTATGCACAATCTTCCCCTCCTTATAAAATTCCCTGGCCACTCCTTCCCGAATTTCGGCGTCGCTGATCTTGCCGTCGCCGCGGTGTAGCGCTTTCAGGCAACAATACTGCACGATGTTCATGATAGAGGCCCCGGAAAGCTCGTATCGTTGAGCAATCACGTCGAGATTGACGCCTTGTAGGGTGAGGTGTTCTTTGGGGAATCCTTTTTCCCAGAGTTGACGGCGTTCAGAGGCATTGGGTAGCGGAAAATGTACGATCGATTGGAAGCGGCGAACAAATGCTTCGTCGATGTTGCTTTTAAAATTGGAGGCCAGGATGACTAGTCCGTTGTAGTTTTCAATGCGTTGAAGCAGGTAGGCGGTTTCCTGGTTGGCGTATTTATCGTGCGCATCGCGGACGTTGGTACGTTTTCCAAAAAGCGCATCGGCTTCGTCGAAGAACAGCACCCAGTCTTTGTTTTCGGCTTTGGCGAACAGGTTCGACAGATTCTTTTCCGTTTCGCCGATGAATTTGGAGATTACCATCGACAGGTCGATGCGATAAACGTCGCGACCGGTTTGTTTGCCCAGCAGGGCGGCGGTGAGTGTTTTTCCGGTGCCGGGCGGCCCGTGAAACAGGGCGCGGTAACCTTGTTTGAGTCGTTTTTTCATACCCCATTGTTCCATCAACGTGTTGTGGTGCTGGAGCCAGACGTTGAGTTCGTTCACCTGCTGACGGGTTTGTTCATTGAGCACCAGGTCGTTCCAGTCCATGAGCGTTTCGATGCGTTCGGCGGGGAAATTCATGCCGAAGCGCGGCGGAGTAGGTTTGCCGTGGATGAACAGTTCGATGTATTCCGGGTTGATGATCACCTTGGCGCTGTGGATGGGTTCGCCGGAGGGTGCATCTTCGAGCCACAAAATGCGATTTTTGGAAAAAATATGATCGCTAAGGAACATTTTTTGCACGAGGATGCGCCGCTCAAGATCGTCGCCGGCCAGCATAAAAAGCAGGGTTTCGGCGGTAGGCAGAAACACCCTTGATTGTTGGGAGCGCACGCCGCCCAGTTGCGGAAAATCGCCGGCTTTGGGCAGTGATTCAGCCAGTACCAATTCATAAAAATCGGTTTTGATATGCGGCGCCAGGGCCATGAGCAGCAGGAGCGTTTCCTCCCGGTTGAGTTCGTGTTCTTGAATGAACAAAGCAAGCGGGTGCCTGACGGCGCTCCAATCGGGCGGCAGGTCGGCGGAAACCGGTTTTTGACCCGGCACGAAATAGCTTTGCAGGCGCAGTTTGATGATGCCCGCGAGGTAGTCGAGCAGGTTAGCGAGGTAGGATGGGTGGGTTGCGGACATGGGTTATCGTTTGTTTGCTGGAATGAAAAACCTGGTTTTAGTCCAACCATGCGGATCATCGTGTAAAGTATATCCGTCGGAGTAGGTTGGGTCGACAATCAGTTCTCTGGCAGATTCAGCAGCTCTTTCTCCTTCACCTCCAGTAGCATTAAATGTCCATTTTTGCTTACCATCAGGCAAATTTTCCACTGAAATAAAACTGGTAAGAATCATGGTATGTGAAGCGTCGCTGCTTGTTCCTCCAAAGTACTGAATAATCGTGCCTGGTATGGCGCCTGATACTTCAATTTGGGTAAGGTTATCAGATGTGTGCATATTTCCTGCCGTTTTATAATGTTGTTTATACCCAGTAGCAGGTTTATAACCAGCCTGATAAACTGCATCATTTACAAAAATGTTGCATTTCCAATATTCTGAAGAAGTGGATGAGCTCCAGTTGATTTTATATTCTGTTTGGCCGTCCTTAGTGGTTTTGTTATTCGGTTTTGCGCCTGCTAAATCTGTATTTGGCGAGTAAAATGAAGGGTCAGCGTTTCCATAAAATTCACCTACAGAGCCCGTTGTTCTAGTGATACCTGCATTTAAAACGGCTTGTTGAGGAGTGCCAGCATAAGATTTCCCAAATTCTTGTACCGCCGTTTCATAATCTTTAAATTTAAGTAGATATTGAGAAAACGCGATTTCATCTCCTGATGGAATATAAATTTCTTTTCCTTCCGACATTTCAGGGTACCAATCCAGGGTGAAAAACTCTGATATACCTTTAAATACCATATTAAACAATTTCAAATTGATAGGTAAAATTCCGGTCTTTTGATGGATGTTTTCCCAAATATCCCCTGTTGTATCATCACTTCGAACTATGTAAGTTTTACCTGAAACCATGGTTAGGCTCTTTACGGATCCAGCTCTCGGTATGAGCGGTGTTTCTCCTTCCCGCTGAATCGCCTCCCCCTGGCCCCCTCCCTGCTGCACCACATGCGTCAACTCATGCGCCAGCAGTTTTTGCCCATCCTTGCTTTCCGGGTTGAATTTGCCCGAGTTGAAATAAATATCCTTACCGTGGGTAAAAGCCTGGGCGTGCAGGTCTTTGTTCATTTCCTCGGCTTCGGAGTCGGTGTGAATGCGCACGTCGGAAAAGTCGGTGCCGATGCCTTGTTCCATTTGGGTTTTAGCGGCATCGGGCAAGGGCTCGCCTCCGCCTTTTTGCGAGCTGAGACGCGTACTCAGGTTCGCGTGCGTGTGTGAGCCGGTTTGGCCGTCGGTTTTGGTTTGCAGTTCTTCCTTCTTTTCCGGCGCTTCCATCATTTGAACCGGTTCTTCCTTCTTTTCCGGCTCGGTCATCATTTGAACCGGTTCTTCCTTCTTTTCCGGCTCGGTCATCATTTGTACCGGTTCCTCCTTTTTTTCTTCCGCGGCTCCGGGTTCTGTTTTTTCCTGGATGCGTTTGTCTTCGGCCATGCGCTCGTCGTTGGTGGAAGGCATTTTATCTTCCTCCGGGGTGGCCAGTCGCTGCAGGCTGCCGGATTGCAGCGGCGTGATGGGCATCTTTTGCACGGCAGGCGGCGCAGCGGATTGCTGGCCAGTGCTCACTACGTTTTCTGCTACGGCATCGGCTTCGCGTTCGTATGCATCGTCGGGTTGGCCCACGGTGAGTTTGGGCTGAATGAAGGGCTCCCCCTGCCCCCCGAAGAAGGGTTGTTGTTCGCCGAGTTGTTCGTTTTGCGGGTTGGGTTTGTTCCGCCGCGAGCGCTGGTTGGATTGGAAGATGGATTTCATGGCAAATGGTTGTTTTTGCGGTATAGATACCTAGATTTTTTTCAGAAATATTGGTATATGTGCCGCAATTTTATTGTATATTTGCGGTATGGATACCCAATTTTTATGGCAACTTCGTCGACAATCAGACTTGTTAACTTCACGAACCGGATTAAAAAGAGTGCGGTTTTTGACTCAACACATTGCGTGGAACTGGCGCTGCGTTGGGATTAAAGGCTCGAGGGGCGTTGGCAAAACGACAATGCTTTTGCAGCAAATGAAAGCCTCCGACATCGGCGACCAATCTATTTACCTGAGCCTGGATGATCTGCATTTTAAACATTTTACGTTGCGAGAAACCGTGGAGGCTTTTCGCCGCGACGGGGTTACTCATTTTTATTTGGATGAGGTTCATAAGTACACCGGCTGGTCGATGGAGATTAAAAACCTCTTTGATTTGTACGTTGATATTCATCTTGTGTTTACCGGTTCGTCGCTTGTCGAATTGCACCGTCAGGAGGCAGATTTGAGCCGCAGGGCGGTGATGTATGATTTGCCAGGTCTGTCTTTTCGCGAGTATCTAGCTTTTTCTGACCATTTAGCATTCCCATCTTATGATTTAGATTTCTTGCTTGCGCATCATCGCGACATCGCTTTGGAAATCTCCAGTCAGATCAAACCGATAGCTCATTTCAAGCAATATTTGATTGATGGTTATTATCCATTTTTCCTGGAAGACCGTCCCCTCACCCCGGTTTGGCTGCGCCAGGTGGTAAATTTGATTCTCAACCTCGACATTTCCAACGCAGAAGGAATGCCGACCCTTCAAACCCAAAAAATAGCGCGATTGCTTCAATTCATCTCTTCATCAGCTCCTTTCAAACCGAATTTTGCCAATTTATCCCGCACTTTAGGTCTCGATCGCGATACCATTGCACGCTACCTAAACCACTTGGAAAAAGCCCAGCTGATTTCAATGATTTATGCGCAGGCGTCCGGATTGAGTGGTGTGCAACGGCCAGAAAAAGTGTACCTGGACAATAGCAATTTGATGTACGCTTTATCAGGCCTGCGGGTCGAAGAAGGCGCTGTTCGTGAAACATTTTTTCAAAATCAACTGCGCGCGCAACACTCGCTTACGTATCCGGCACAAGGCGATTTCTTAGTCAATGAACGATATGTTTTCGAGGTAGGCGGCAAGGGAAAGACAAAACGTCAAATTGCCAGTCTACCGGATAGTTTTTTGGTTTTGGATGATATTGAAAGCGGTTCCGAAGGGGTGATTCCTTTGTGGTTGATGGGGTTTTTGTATTGAGTGTTATGATATGTTCGATCACCTTTTTGATTTATTCTGAGACATTTCTGGCAAGGGCAACTCGAATAGTAGTTCTATCGCCAATATCTGTTAGTTCAATTAAATACGGCTCGATTACCTGCCTTAAGCTATTCAATTCAGCTTGAGTACCAACACTGTCACATATCCGGACAATACTTTGAATATCTTCATCGCTA
>JAEUUR010000461.1 GCA_016787465.1 Saprospiraceae bacterium
GTGACGTGTTGAAGCTTTAGGTTGTGATCAATCGATGCTCAAAGGTAGGAGCTTTTTCCAAAACGACAAGGGAACGGATGAAATTTTTAGGAAACGGTCGTAGACCTGTCATATGATTTTCTTTCATCTTTTGTCCAAAACCCGCCTGTTTTCAAAATAATCTCCTGTCAATTGATTGATTTTGAACAAGAATTATGCCGCTACCGTTCATTGGCTAATATCTGACAAAAACATTTGGCGATATTCTTTTTCCGCTTCCGGCAAGCCCAACGTTTGGCGAATTCCCCAACTGCCGCTACCTTGCTTACGCTTTCAATCATCCAAGTTCAATGACTGTAAACCCATTACCGGCTGTTCATCCAAAAACACTTCGCGCAGTGCTGCAAACGCTGGTTTATTTCGAGCGTTTTTCCTACCCCCTCACAGCGGAAGAAGTATTTCAATTCAGCGCATCTGCCGGGTTTACACAGGAATCGATGACCCATGCTTTGCATGAGATGGTTCATAAAAAGCAGGTTTTTCAATATGGCGATTTTTTTCAGACCCTGGAACAGCCCGAATGGCCGCGCCAAAGACTTGAAAACAACCGCCGCGCCGAACATTATTTGTCGATAGCCCGGCGTATGGCACGGCTCATTGCCGCCTTTCCTTTCGTACGCGCGGTGATGGTATCGGGTTCGCTTTCGAAACACAGCATGCGTGCAGATGGCGACATTGATTTTTTTGTCGTCACAGCTCCGGGTCGGCTTTGGCTTGCGCGTACGATGCTGGTGTGTTTCAAAAAACTGTTCCTGCTTAATTCCCGCAAGTATTTTTGCGTCAATTATTTTGTCGATACCGAACACCTGGAAATTGAGGAAAAAAACCTGTTTACGGCCACCGAGGTGGTTACGCTGCTGCCGATGTACGGCAAGGAGCTGTTTCTCAGGTTTGTAAAAGCCAACCATTGGGCCTGGACGAGCTTCCCCAATTTCCCCATGCGCGATACGTGCGAGACGCCCGCCCTGCACCTGCCCTGGCCCAAACGCGCGCTGGAATACCTGCTGTACGGGCGCCTGGGCAAATGGCTCGACCGGCTTTGTATGCGGCTCACCCTCGCTTATTGGCAAAAAAAATTCAAACACATGCCCAAGGAAACGTTTGAACTGGCTTTCAAATCCAAACCATACGTTTCAAAACACCACCCACTGCATTTTCAGGCCCAGGTGCTGGAAAGTTTGGAGGAAAGGTTGAAGGAGCTGGAGGGGAGGTGAACGTGGAATATGGTTGTGAATAATGGAAGCAATTCACAGGTTCATATAAGCCGCAGCGCGGCGAAATATTTGTAGGTTGAATACCGATCAATTGGTTGAAGGTGCAGCGCACCGCAATATATTTCGGTGCGCTGTACCTTTTCGATTTTGTTCCGCTCCTTTGCATCCAATATTGGCGGTAGCGGTGCGTTATGATAACAACTGTACAACATGCGGATAGTCCGTAAAATTTTTTATTCGGGCTTCAAACACAAATTGAAAATCAACAGGTTAGGTCGCTACAACGCTGTTATTTGATGAAAGAGGAAGCCCCCCCTAATTCAAAAAAATCGAATCCAGCTTAATCACCTGGGAGTTCGCATCATCATATGTCAACCTGATTTCAAGCTGCTGCCAACCGGTATCGACGGGCGGCGTAGTCAAGAGAAAAATACAGCCGCTGGCGCCGGGAATACCCCAAATTGCCGATAAATAAGCCGCTGCGCCCGAAGCATCGGCAGCGCCGGTTCCGGCAAAA
>JAEUUR010000499.1 GCA_016787465.1 Saprospiraceae bacterium
TGTCGGTTTATGATCTTTTGGGCAAAGAATGTGCAGTATTGCTCGATACCGAGCACGGTTCAAGTGGCTTCCTTCAATTGGACGCCAACCAATACCGCTTGCCGCCCGGTATCTATTTCGTATGCCTCTCCTCGAACGGCGCCTCCTGCATCAAACGAATGGTTATTGCACGGTAGATTTCTTGCATTTGCCTTGCTTTACCAATCTTCAAAAAACACCCAAAATCCGCTCACAAGCACAAACCCAACATCATGTCGAAATACACCCTTAAAGTTTTAGCATTGGATCCGGCGGGGAAACCGCTCACAAAGCACCGCATCGAATTGTGGGACCACGACTCGAACAAAGATGATTTTATGGGCGAAGACCTCACGGATGCCGAGGGCCGCTGCGTTTTCCGTTTTGATGAACAACGGTTTGGCGATAATAACGGCAAGCCCGATGTCTATTTCAAAGTGTTCAAGGACGAGGAGTTGCTGTGCAGCACTCGGAGCGCCACGGTATTCAACTTGAAATTTACAAACGCAAGTATCACGTTGCGGGTGGGCACGGAGGTAAGCCTGGAGAACGTCCGAAAAGCCGACCAGATTCCTTTTCAAACCAAAGACCTGCGGAAACAACCGGGCAATTTTTCGGGCAATGCTGCAGTGTTTGTGACCAATAAACTAAACCTTGCTCTATCCGTTGAAGTAAATCGTTTACTGAACGATCTAGACCCTAAAATCCTGAGCGCGGTGAAAGACATCAGACTGGATTACACGGCCTGGCTCGAAAAAAACCTGGGCGAGGTGATACAGGGCGCCATTTTGCCGGTATTGCTTCAGGATTGTGAACTAAAAAAATTACTCGAAGAGCGCAATCTGACGGAGACCCTTGTCCAAAACAATCGCTCGGTGCGCGAACTGTTGCATGCAGACCTTCCTGTGCGTAAAAACCCACTTTTCCAGGAAGAGGCGCGCATCCTGTACACCAGCGAATTGGTGGCGGCATTTGACCTGAATGCGGATATCGCAGAGCGACTTTTGGAAAAGTCGTCCAACTGGGCGCGTGCTACCGGGGAACAATGGGACGAGTTGGTGAAAGAACAAGTGCTATCCAAAGCGGAAAAAGAGACTTTACAACGCGGGTTTGTCCTTTCCCGGTTTACGGGCGGAAATGCAACACTCGCCGCCAGGCTGCATCAAAAACTGCCGAAGTTGCAGGATATGGTCAGGTGGGATGCCGATGACTGGAAAGAGATGATAAAAGATGCAGATGGGGATACGCCTGGGGGAGAAACGACGGAAGAATATGCTGACAATTTGATGCGTTTGGCGCAACGCAGTTTCCCATCGGCGTTTTTTCTGGAAAGAAAAGTGCAGCGCAGTCTGTCAAAGGATGCATTATTGAGCGAACTCAAAAAACTGCAACCCACCGGCGGCAAAAAAGAAAATAAATCCCCGATTTCATTGTCCGAATCGCCCATTTTGCAGGGCGTGGCCAATACGTACCGGCACCTTGGTGTGGAAAAATTGCTGAGCGACCCGGACACGAGTGCAGCAGCGAAAATGGAGACTTTGGCGGCTAAACAGGGGTATTTAAAAAAGTTCACGGACAACAATCCAGGCTTCGACCTGCGTACTGCCGATTTTTTTGCCAAAGATGAAAGCGGCCAACGGAAGCACAGCATGACGGGTATCCCAGAAGAAGAGCAGGCCGCAGTACGGAACCAGATGATGGCGTTCCAAAGGGTAGGACGTTTGGGAAGCACTTATGAGGTACAGGATGCCTTGTTAAAGGCTGGTTTTGATTCTTCGCACCACATTGTACAGGGCAACTCAAGTCAATTGGGGGATGCCTTGGGCGGCACGCTAAGCGCTGGCCAAATTCGCGCCATTTATGCTGCGGCTCTGCAACAGTACCAGCAGATGATTCAGGCCACTTTGGCATTCCAAAGCATCAATAGTACCAACTATTTTGGTTTGCAGGTACTCGATTACCCAGAGGAACTGAAGAACCACCTGCAAAACATTGATGGTTATTCCGCCATGTTCGGCGATCAAAACTATTGCGAGTGCGATCATTGCAAATCTATTTTCGGCCCAGCCGCGTATTTTGTAGATTTGATGCGATTCGTGGATCAACAGGTGAATTTGGTTCCCCAAAACTCGAATTTTCCATTGGATATCGCTACAAAACGCGACCTCCATCCAATCTCCTTAAAAAAGCGTCGTCCTGACCTTTGGAACCTGGAACTGAGTTGCGAAAATACCAATCGCCCAATACCCTATTTGTGGCTGATCAACAAAATCAAGATTACCTACTTGTGTCAGGTGATGGGTATTACCTGGGACAACACAAAGTCATTCGAATACAACGCGGAATTGCTCTGGGCCGAACTGGCTCGTCTGCCGATGGGTGTGACTGGCACAGGCGGGAGCTGGAAAAATGGATTCCGGGTGGCATTTAACCGGCCGTTTGAAGAAAGCCAGATACTGCTGGAAGCCTTGAGTGTACCTTACCTTGATATCCTGCAAGCCCTGGACGTAAATCAGGCGGAGCGGCAAGCGGCTGCTTACCTTGGCTTGTCGGAAGAAGAATGGGGCATTTTAACCACGGAAGACAAGAATTTTGAAGATTTAGCCTACCAACGTTTTACATTTCCAGCGGAGGATGAGAACGCCGATATAAAGAGATGGAAGGTAAAAGTGTTCCAACGAGCCACTGCGCTCAACCGGGAACAGGTAGAAACATTGCTCG
>JAEUUR010000129.1 GCA_016787465.1 Saprospiraceae bacterium
ATTTTTTACAACCCAACCTCGCTTTTGAATTCCACTATTTTTCCGGATTGGCGCTTCGCCTGCGCATGGATGCGGAAGGTTACGTGCCTTTTCAGTTTGAAAAAGCCTTGCAGGAAGAACTTCATGCCCTGGAAATAGACAACCGTTCGCCATGCGTACACAATGAACTGGGTATTTTATATCAACAGAAAAAGGACTATCAAAAGGCGGAGCAATATTATAAAACGGCGATTGAACTGGCACCCCAATGGGCTGTTCCCTGGGCCAATTTGTGTGGATTGTATGCGCTCACCAACCAATTGGACGACTGCATGGCAGCCGGAGAAAAAGCCCTTGAACTACACCCGAAGCTTTTTCTGGCGACTATTAACCTTGGCGTAGGGATGGTGCGGAAAAAGAATCTGCTGTATGCCGAATCTTATTTCCAGCAAGCGATAGCCGTGCATCCGAACCATTTCTTTGCTCATGAACAACTCGGTCTGATTTGTATCCAGCGCATGAAATATCCTGAAGCTGCCGCCTATTTGAAGGAGGCTGAATATTTGAAAAGAGGTACGCCGCAAATTCAAAGTATACATGCCTATGTTCCCAGCAAACTAAAAGCCCCTGCATGGGAAGAGAGCAATAATGAAAGCTTAGCAATGGTTTTAATTGACTCAATAACAGAAAGCGCTCTCTTGAAAAGGATTGCACAAAATCCGGATGATAAACAGGCGCAATTTGATTTTGGCAAATATTGCCGAGAAAGATTCCGTTTCGAATTGGCCAAAAAACATTATAAACTGGCCATCGCCATTGATACCGTATTTGTTGAAGCCCTCGATTCGCTAGGCAGGCTCGCTTCCTTACTCAAGCAATGGGAAGAAGCCGAAGCCTGCTTCATCCAAATCTGGAACCTGCTTCCGCTTGATTCCACCCTGGATAAAGAAGGACAGCGGTCGTACAAAGTGCTCCTGCAAGCTTATCTGGCTAAGGGTTATGAACAACAACGGCGTTACGACCGGCTTGAAAATGCCTACCTGACCCTGATTGAATTGGAACCTGAAAAGCAACACTTCGAAAACCTTTGGAATTTGTATGAACAGTTGGGCCGTTGGAATGATTCAGAAAGAACCATCGAACGAATGATCCAGAAAAATGGGGCCAACCACAAGGAGGCGTTGAATCATTTTTATGAACGCGTTATCAGTCGGTTCCCCGACGATCTTGCCTGGAAATACCAATACATGACTGTTTTATACGAGGAAGCGCGGTATCCTAAGGAATTTCAAAGGCAAGAGCCTGATGATTCACGTTGTGTCGCATTACTCGAAGAGTTAATACTGAAGGAAACGGATGTTCAAAGGGTGGATGATCTGCGTGAGAAATTGGGTAACCTTAATATGAAAGCCATCAACCAATTAGAACGCATCATTGAAAACCCTGGCCTAGACCCAGAAGAGCATGCAGCAAATGTTATTCAATTAAAAAACCTAAAAACTAAAGGCTTCAACGACCTTGAAGCCTTACTTGCATCATACCCCGAGCATGCCGATCTGCGCTATAAGTTGATCAACCTTTATGTCGGAGATTGGAATTACAAAAAGGCGCTCGAGCACCTCGACAGCTTGTATACTACAAACCAAATCGATCTGCCGCGACGCACGCTTTTGGCGGAATATTCCGTGTTGACTAACAGGTTTGAGCGTGGCGAACAAGTGCTGGAAGAATGCGTTAACATCGCTCCGTATGTGCCGGCAAATATGGAGGCGTTGTTTGGCTTGTTCTATATGCTCCGCGGTGATGCCCCGAAGGCGGTATCATTTTTCGAAAACCTGATCCGGAAAGGAGGTTCAACCTGGGAGCATCAGTACGCGCTGGCCCGCGCCCAGGCTGCTGCCGGAACACGCGATGCTGCTTTAAAAACCCTGGCAACGGCATCTTCAGCCGACGAATACGGAAGCTTGAACATTATTTTGAAATATGACCCTGTATGGGATACATTCAGAAATGATCCCACGTGGATCAAATTGCAGAAGTAGGCCCCCTTTTTATCCGCCTGTCAAATTAAACGAAAAGCCTAAAAAGTAACCCAGTTCATACACGGAGGTAGTTGGCGCCTCCCGCGAATCGGAGTAATACACATCGCCAATTTGATACCCTTGCGACAAACGGTCGGCTTTCCCACCCATGATGCCACCAGTGAGTACCACACGACCGGTTTTGCCGAATACCAGGCTGGGGCCCAGGAAAAACGACACCGATTGCAGGTTTTCGCCGCCTCCGATCGGAAATCCTACGCCGAACGATCCGGCCACAGAAACACTGCGGTTGCGCGGGGCGTAAAAATGCACAAACGACGTGAGGATAGGGCTGAAAGCGTCCTTGTCCGATGATTGAAGGATAGAATCGCGAACGAAGTATTGTTTTGGACGGTTAAAAAACTGTCCGAAACTTAAGCCTACGCTGGCTTTTACCTTAATGCCGCCATACACGCCCACGTCAACCGGAGTAACACGTTCTTTGATGCCAAGCCTCGACAAGGAGTCGTTGGGGGTTAGCTTAAGCTTGATGGTCATGTTTTCCCCTTTGGCTGTTTGGGTAAATGTTTTGGAAAACGAGTTGTTTGAAAGCTCTAGGTAGGTGGTGCGCAATGCCGCCAGCGCCCTTGGATCCAGGGTTTGAACTTTGTCGAGTTTTTCGTTTAACCGCTCAACATTCGTTTGATAAATACCTAATTTGGTGTTTACCGCTGCCGAAAACTCTTCCGCTTTCTGACTGATGAGTTCCACATTGCTGTTGGGGAATTTAAATTTACTAAACCCTTTCGCTGCTAAATAACACGCAGCGGCTTCATCGGAATACAGCTTTACTTTGTCTGAATACCGTTGGACGTATTTTGAAATATCTGCCTGTGCATCGGCAATGGTCAATACCTGTTCCAGGGTAATTTTGTTCGGATTCGACTCCTTAAAAATACGCTGCATGTATTCACCGGTCAGTTGTTTGATCTGTTTCGGCTCGATAAGCGGGTTGTAGCGGAGCTGAGCGATTTCAGCAGCGGCAAAAGTTTGAAGGCGGTTGCCTGCCAGTTTGGCCTGGGCTTCGTCTTCCATGGATTCCAACTCTTCATCCAGGTCGAAAATCCGTTCCCGGATAGTTTCGAATGTTTTTTCTGCCTTTTTCAGTTGTTTTACCTGCTCCTGCAAGGCTGTTTCCTCCGGAGAAGTACCCCAGCCTGAGCCGCCGTCTTTGAGGTCTTTTCCGGAAAGCCCCGGAAACATTTTGAAGGCTCCAAGCAATTGATCACCACTGCCACTGAAAAGCATGTCAAGTGGATTAATAACGCCTGCGCCGGAGGGCAAAAGGCCTTTCAATCCGCCTTCGGCATTGGCCTCAGAAACCATCACTTCCTTATTTTCTACTTCAAATGCTAGTTCGTACAGATAGTTGTTGTAGTTGTCGACGTGCAAGATCACCTTAGCGCCTTCGCGGACTTCCGGGTTTTCAACAGCTTTGCCATTCTGCAAGAAATAAAGGGAATCTTTGAATGCATCGTAGTAAACATGCACGTCCTGAGCCTTCATTTGGCTGCTGAAAAGGAGCAAAAAAAGGAGTTTGACTATACCAGATTGTTTCATCATAATAGGGTTTGTTTAATGCAAATGTAACCGATGTCGGGTTTCAGCCCTCAATTATTTAGTCAAATGTGTTAAAAAATGTTTTGAATATACGCCAGCGATCTACGAACTATATAAAATTAAACCATGAATATTTATACCTTGCCGTTGCTTATACTTCGCGCTGTTTGGTTATGAAAACAGCCTGCGGCCAATACCGCGCTCTGTATGACAAGTCGGATTCAAAACCACACTGCGTTAACTATAAATGGAGAATTAAGCAACAAATAATTCCGGGATGCTGAGAAAACTGATATTCCCTCACACATTGATCGTTGCGATTTTGACATTTATCCTGATCTGGTTTGTCGACCTGATCAGGCTCAACCTGCACTTCCTTGATCCATTCAACAAAGGATTGAAGGACTATGAAGTTACCGACATCGTATATTCCAAATTGCGTGATGATCGGATAAACCTCGATGAAAGAATCGTACTGGTGAACACTGGCAAACCTAACAGGGATACACTGGCGCTCATGCTCAACCGCATTATCGATGCTCAACCAAAAGTGATCGGCATCGATTTGTTGTTAAGCGACCGCAAGACGCCCCATGCCGATTCTGCCCTGCAAGCTTGCCTGAAACGATACGGCAACACCGTGCTGGGCACCCGTTTGGATGGGTACAATGAAGATACCCGCCAATTTGAAGCAGAAGTTGACTGTGATACTTTTTTCTGTGACCATGCTTATCCGGGGTTCACCAACTTCCCAGCCAACGATACCCGTACCATTCGTATTTTCAGTCCGAAAGAAGAAACAAAGAAGGGAGAAAGCCTGGCTTTTTCGGTGAGAGTAACCAAATTGTACGATGCTGCGGCCTCCGATCGTTTGTTGGCCAGAGACAAAGAAGTAGAAGAAATTTACTTTTTCGGCGATGCCGATAATTTCCTGCAATTCGAACCTGAAAACATCCTCGACACCTCCATTAACCTCACGCCGCTGCTCAAGGACAAAATTATTTTGGTCGGCTTTTTAGGTTCTTACAGTTGGGGCGATCCTTTGATCGACAGGCACTTTACCCCCTTAAACAGCCAGTACACCGGCCGAAACGTACCCGATATGTACGGGATGGTCATCCATGCCAATGTCATTAAAATGATACTGGATAATTACTATGTTAGAGAACTTTCGCCTTTGGTTAACTTGTTATTGACATTCCTCTTTACATATTTCAATATACATTTGTTCTATAAAATCCATCACCGCATCGGCGTACAATACCAATTCGTAACGCGCTTCCTGCAAATCGGAGAGATTATCCTTCTTTTCTTTTTAGTCGCAGTAACCTTCCATTTTTTCCGATTTAAAATTGATTTCGCATTAAGCATTGCAGCACTGCTGCTTACATTCGATATCATTAAATTCTATGAGAACTTTTTGCGCAAGAGATTCACACTGCTGAACAATATTCCAGAAGTGTTGCCCCAAAAGCTGAAAGCCAAAAAAACGCCTCCACCTCCGCCTCAAAATTCGGCAGGGGAAAAAGGCTAAGCTGTCTGACAAAAACATCAAAACAATTCAACCATGAGAACAATTTTGCTTACCCTGCTGAGCGCATGCTTCAGCCTTTCCCTTGTTTCGCAAACCAACTCCAATCCAGTAGTATTACACAGCTCCGGACAAGTTCAATATTTTGCCACAGCCGGGGCCGCGCCTAAAAAAGTGTATCCCGGATTGCAACTTCAGGTCAGTGGTAAAATACGCTGCCTGAAAGGCGGATCCGCCAAGCTGCTGTACCAAGGCAAAGCCTACATAGTGAGCGGCGCCAGAACTCAAGATATTTCGGAAGTCGTAAAGGCCAATGTCAAGGCAACTCAAATCGGCTTTACAGGCCGCTTTTTTAACTTTATCACCGAAAGTTTGCAGGAAAGCGAAAGCACCGAAAAACTGCAAAAACACCATCGGCGGTATATGGGTAAAAACAGCGCCTCTATCAAAGGGTTTTCAAGCAAACAATTTGAAATCGTTACCCCCCTGGTGCTTACCGGCAAACTCCCTGCTGCTAAGGTTACCTTTAAATGGAGAAATACCACAGGTTCCGGACCATATACCTTTCAACTTTGCGATGAATCCGGCAATATCGTTGCCTCTTTACTTGCCAAAGATACCTTGGTTACACTCGACCTGGAGGAACTGGCTATGAACTTCGAAGCAGAATACACCTGGCAGGTAACCCGCAACGACGGTAAAAGCAGCTCCGCACCCATGCCTTTCGAATTAACCAGGCAAACACAGGAAAAAGCGCAAAAAGACCTTGAGATAGTATCTTCCTGTGATGATTGTTCGGATTCAGAAAAACGCCTGATGCTGGCTTATTTCCTCGAACAGGAAAATCAATTTTATCAGGCTGCCGATATCTACAACGCCATGCTGGAAAAAGATCCGAACAGCACCTTAACTCGCAGGCTTTTTGCCGCTTTTATGGCCAGAATGAACCAACTATCGGAAGGCGAAAAGCTAATCAACTCAATTCCTGAAGAAAAATGATTAGTCGATTCATCTGGTCTGTACTGACCATCGCTGCGATTACTGCAACTCCGTTGCACGGACAGGTTTTTGCTTTCATTCAGGGAGATGATCAAACCGGATCCGATGAAAAAGTAAAAGGATACAAATATCAGGTTACCAATCAGGTGTTTTCTGCCCTGTTAAAAGCACGTGGCGACTATCGCTTGCAGGCGCCGGAACTTGTAATGAGTAAAAAGCAACGGTACGTTGCCTGGATGAACCCCGATCTGGTACAAATCGGTTTGGAGGAAAAAGCGTACGATATCTGCGTTTCTTTCGGCAAGGATTCGCTCAACGCACTGGCAGCTTTGCTCTCCCACGAACTCACCCACTATTACGAAAAACACGACTGGAACCGGCATTTCGTGCGTGAAAACGAATCCATAGAAGCGGCTCAAGAGCTGGAACGCCTTGAAGAAGGACTAAAACAGGAAGCCCAAGCCGATTACCTGGGCGGCTTTTTGGCCCTGTCGGTGGGTTACCGCACGTATGGCATCATGCCTGCGTTGTTGAAAAAAGTGTACCAAAGTTATCGGCTGCCCGATCGGTTGCCGGGGTATCCGTCGTTGTCCGACCGCTTATCGATGGTGGAAAGCGCCATGAAACGGCTCGAGGAGTTGAGTATTATATTTGAAATGGCTAACCTGCTCACGGTCGTTGGCAACTACGACGATGCCGTTTCCTATTACCGAAGCATTTTGGTAAGTTATCAAAGCCGGGAAATTTACAACAACGCAGGGGTTAATAGCCTGCTGGCGGCTACCGGCTTCTTCGGTCCCAAAGAAATGCCCTATTTGTTGCCCATCGAGTTGGATCCGAATACCCGTATGACAGGCACAAAAAATGTGGATGCAGAAAGGCTGAACAAACGTAAGGCGCTGCTGGAAGACGCCGTCAAGCTCTTCGATCAGGCCATTGCCCTCGACGATCAGTACACGTTGGCATACCTAAACAAAGGTTGCGCACTTGCCTTGTTAAATGAATTTGAAGACGCTGAATATTGCCTGAAAAAAGCGCATAAGCGGAACCCCTCGCCAAAAGTTGCTGGCGATTTAACGCTGATGACCGCACTGGTGTACGCCCTTCAAAATGACAAAGAACAGGCCAATTCCTTGTTCGAACAAGCACAGGCAAAAGGAAGCGCTTTTGCCAAGTATAACAAAGATGTTTTTGACGGCAAAACTCCGGCTGCTCCTTCTATGAACAATGGTGTTGCTACCAAAGGTGTCGAGCAAATTGAACAATTCCGTTTGGCCGACTTTTTGACAAACACCACCGTCGACAAACAAGTCCAGGTGGTGAATGAAGTATATTGCGGCGTACAACAAAAGCCCAATTCGAGGGTCTTGATGCATTATGCCGACAATGGTAATGACTACGTCATTGTGCAAGAAACAAATAAAGGTTATACCGGCGCCACCAACAGGGGGATATCCCTGAAGTCAACGAAAGAAGACATTGCAACCGCATATGGCAATCCAACCCGTCAAATTGCGCTACCCTCAGGTTTTATCTGGGTGTTTTCAGTTCCGGGAATTTATTTCCGGTTCGAT
This sequence comes from Saprospiraceae bacterium, assembly GCA_016787465.1. GTDB lineage: Bacteria > Bacteroidota > Bacteroidia > Chitinophagales > Saprospiraceae > M3007. The sequence continues at coordinate 7,725 of JAEUUR010000129.1, forward strand.
GAAAAAATGGCGCTCAGCGGTTGGGGCGTATTCCTCAAACCCACATAAACCCTTCAAATTTTCCCATTTACATTTTGCATTTTCCCATTTACATTTTACATTTTCCCCTTAATCAAACCACCGAATCAGCACGCTGCCAGTAACAATCTTCCTCTCCCGGCTCTGTGCCGGAAATGTTCATTCTTAAAGATTTTGACATGAGAAAAACCCTACTACTATTAGGCGCAGCGTTCTGGATTTTCTCGCTCCAGGCGCAGCAACAGGGCCCTGTTGTACTTGTTTCTGCCAAAGGCAAAGTGGTTTACACCTCACCCGGATCAGGCAAACAACAAACCGTTCGGGTTGGCGCGGCACTCAAACCCGAAGGGAAAATTACGTTAAAAAAAGGCGGCAGCGCCGTGTTGCATTGCAACGGGCAGTTTGTGGCGGTCAATCAACCGGGCAGCCTCAAATTAACCGATGTTTGTCTGAACGGCGGATCTTCCATGGGCCTTGGGTTCGATATAGATTTTGGCGAAAAAGTGGTGGCAGCAGTAGAACTCGCCGCATTTGCTGATAGAAACAGCCTCGGCTGGGTCAATGGGATTACAAAATCTAAAAACAGCGGCGATGGCTGGGGTACCGGCACACCTCAATCTCAAGGCAGTGGCGGCAGCGGCTGGGGCACAGGTACACCTCAATCTCAAGGCAGTGGCGGCAGCGGCTGGGGTACCGGTACACCTCAATCCCAAGGCAGTGGCGGCAGCGGCTGGGGCACCGGTACACCTCAATCTCAAGGTAGCGGTGGCAGCGGCTGGGGCACACCTGGCTCCAAAATCCAATTGATTCTCCCGTTTGGAAAATTAGTGAATGGACCGACCACCTTTTTCTGGTCGAATCAAGGTAAACACCAAAACTTCCAATTCTCGATCCTGGACGAAGCCAACAAAAAGGTGTGGGGTACTGAAGTGCGCGACAGCTTCCTGCAAGTGAATTTGAATGAACTACCCTTGCAAGTGGGCGCAAAATACCATTGGAACGTCAGCGTTTCAGGAAATGCCAAGGTGCTTTCCACCGAACTATCCTTTGAACTTGGTACTGAAGAAAAACGATTGGCCACTCTGAATAAACTGGAGTCGATGAAGGTACTCCAAGCTGCGCCAAACGACGTATCGCTGCGTTACATGGCACAGGCGATTGCGCTTGAAAAAAGTGAATGGTATTATTCAGCGTATGAAACCTATTTAAAAGCCAAGAAAAACAATCCGAATAACCTGACCCGGATGATGCACGCGGCCTTCTATGCCAGGTATCAGTACTATCCGTTGGCAGAAAAGTCTACTGGGGCACATTGGTAGCCCGGCTATTTCGGATTGATTGTTTGGGTTAATTTTCCATACAGTCGTTACACTGGAGGCGATCAATATATGTCATTTGTTGATCACCTCCAGTGCTTTTTCCAGCAATTCATCCCGCCCTTCCCGAATGCCTTTCAAGGTGGGTCGCACCACAATGTCAGGCACAATACCCACACGTTGGGTTTCTTTCCCTTCCGGGTAATGAACACCAATTCCTGAAATCGCCGTGCGCAAGCCGCCTGGCAATTGGATCGATGATATATTTCCGTCGGCGCCGGCGGTGGTACTACCGATGATGGTGGTGTTGTGGCCCGCCCGGAATGCCATGGCCGTGTATTCTGCCTGACTTTGAGAGAGTTCATTAACCAGCACCACTACTTTCCCTTCGTAATAGCCTTCGGCCGGGTATACCGCCAGTGGCTCGCCAAAAATAAACTCGCCCGGGTGATCCGTATTGCCTTGGGTAAACTTGACAAATGGCTCCGGTTCGTCCACAAAATATCCACCCAAACCGAATACCACGAAGTTGGACGGGTAATTCCGAATGTCGATGATCAGGCCTTTGGTATTTTGAAAGGAATCCATAAACACCGGAATGTCTTCTAACCGGATATTGGCCAGCGTTACATACCCAATGTTGCCTTCAAGCATTTTAAAACAAGGTCCTGCTGGCTCACGGTACCACCTGTAATAATTCAGGCTATCTCGCGTGTACAATTTGAGGGTGGCGTTTTTTTCCTTTCCTTCGTGTACGTAGGAAATATCAACCTTTGGTTCGGATGAACGCAAAATATCTTCGGCAACATCCCGGAGCCGGGTAGGTTGGTTGGAGGCCGGGTAATACGATTTCGATTGAACGATTTCTTCTGTCTTTTTACCGTTGATCTTCGTGATAACATCACCGATTTCAAGCCCTGCGGAAGTTTTTAACTCCGGGTTGTAATAGTCCGTCACGGTGAGTTGATTTTCAACAAAGCGCACGGCCACAGGTGGAAAATACTGCCCGGTCGCCTCCGCGATGCGATCGCCGCCACCCCACAAATTGGCATGGGTATCCTGTGCATCAGAAATGATTTTTACGGCTGCCATTTCATATTCCAGTTCATTGGAAGCATTTAAAAACGATGGAATGTGAGCTGATAACACCTGATTCCAGTTTTTATCGCACAGGTGTTTGTACGGAAAGAAATAATGGATCATGTTCCAGTATTTGTACAAAGCCAGCAGGCGAAATCCTTCGTCGGGGTAGGGCATTTTGGAATAAGGTGATTCATGCCGGAATTCGGGGTTGCCCACTTGCGCTACCATCCGGATGTAATAATGCTTACCCTGATGGCGGTTTTGGTAAATGAACGCCAGCTTTTTGCGCAAATCTGCTCCAATGCTTTTATCGTTCATCCAAGCATGGTCGGGCCTGATTACCGCCTGTTTATCTACCGGCTTGCAAGACGAACAAACGGCCACTTCACCCAGGCCGTTGATCCAGTCGAGCAGCTTTTGGTCGCGTTGTTTGTTGTTTTTTACTTCGAAGTAGGTGGGCAGAAAACGGAACAGTTCGTAATCCCAATTGTATTGACCTTTGGCAATGGCAGGGTGGTGGTATTTCAAAAAACCCCACACTTTGCCCAACAATTCCAGGTTGGCGCTCAACTCCGGTGTGAGTTTGGGAAAAAGGATGCCGGAACCGGTATCGAAGGCGTGGTCGTTTTCGGCAGGAACGGTAGGCAACGGCGTTTCTTTCAGTTCCTGAATATCCTGGCCATCGATGCTGATTTTTAAATCGTCGAACCAGGCTTCGCCTTCTCCTACCATGATGCCGGCAGCGAAAATAATTTCGGCGTTTTCAGGGTAGTCCAGCGTGATTTCATATTTCTCCCAATCCCTGGTACCGTTAATACCGGCTTCCTGCATGTTATCGAACGCCAGCGAGGTGCCTTCCCCGTCGATTCTGAGCAACAGCCCGGCAAAACCGTTTTTAACGTCCTTGATTTTCATGTAACCTTCCAGTTTGATGGACGCGCCCTTGTAGTTGGCCGGAATGCGGTAGGTGATGCAGCCGAAGTTTCCGCTGGCCTTGCCGGAGGCAACCTTGCCTGCCCGACTGCCGGCATGTGCGTCGGAATCGATCGTTGGGAGGTATTGCCCCCATTGGAACCAGCCGTCGGACAAGGCATTCGGATCCGTTTGTTTTTCGAAACCCAGGTTGAATTTGGGTTCGGTTTGGGCAAAGGAAATTTGAACGATGGCAGCAAAAAGGATGACGGATAGGTGTTTCATACAGATAGAATTTAGTTGGTTAAAGTGGTTTTGGCTTTGTCAATCACGGTTTGAATGAAAGATTTTGCCATGGACTCTTTCAATTGGGCATAGGTTTTTCGATCATGGGCAGCCTGTTCGGCGATGTCATACTTCAAGATTTGATAAGCCATGATGGTATCCGGGTGCTTCCGAAGGTAGTCTCTGAACAAGAGATGGCGTTGCAATTCTTCGCTTTTCGAAGAACAAACGTACAGATGATGCGGAATGCTGTCTAATACCTCGTACCAGACGAAGGCCCTTCTTTTAAACACCTCCCGGTCGGGAATGCCCTGATTGCCGTGGTGGTAGTATCCGGTTTTGTCCAAACGTGCTTTTATCTCATCAAAATGGGCGGATTCGTAAAAAACGATGTCCATATCGATGATCGGTTTTGCTGCCAAACCGGGTACGGCGGTGCTGCCCACGTGTTCAATGTCAATCTTTAACGGGTGCAACGCGCGAACCAGGATTTCCCGCAGCTGCATAAAATCGTCGGCCCAACTGGGCTGATAGGGTTGAATCAGCATGGTGCGTTTTTAGGAATAACGCAAAAGGAAGGGGTTTTGTGTGGTTGCATGTACTCAAATTGCATTAAGAGCCAAGATTTAGCTTGCATTACTTAAGTACTTTAGATAAAACGAAGGATTTAGGTAGCATGGGCTTTAGCCCGTCGGTTACAGGCGCTTTAGCGCCGAGAAATCCTCAAAATCCTTTGTTTAATCCTTGTTTTTAGAATGTATATGCGCCTTTTATTTCGATACGCGACATTAGCGCATCGCCGCTTCATCGGCGCTAAAGCGCCTGTAACCGACGGGCTAAAGCCCATGCTACCATTACCTAAGCGCTCTTGATTTTTTTAGCTGCTCATATACCCAATAACCTGCCGACCCACCATCGCCCTTCCGAATCGCGCAGCGTGATCGTGTACATGCCCGGCTGCAACGCGCCGCGTTCCAATACAAATGGCGCCTCACGGAGATCCTCCGCTTGAAAAACCACCTGCCCCAAGGCGTTCATCACCCGGATGCTGTAGGGCATGGCTACCTGCCCAACGTCGATGAACAAACGCTCTGAAAACGGATTCGGGTATGCTTGCAGCGCCTGTACCGGGTTTTCTACACCCGTCGACAAATTGCTCGCGCCCGGCGTGGGCTGCATGAACGCTACAGCCGAACCGCCGTCGGGAAAGCGGCCCCAGGAAATATCGGCTGCTTGCGGGCCAAAATCCAGGTACTCCACTTCGGCGTAGCTGCCGTGGTCTCGTTGGTATATCCCTACCAAT
>JAEUUR010000531.1 GCA_016787465.1 Saprospiraceae bacterium
TTGAGGATTACATACTCAAGACCAGAATTGGTCTTTTTGAGCTTTTTCTTCAATTTTCCGGCGTTATAATCGGAAAGATATTTTGCCACTATTTTCCCGACTTCCGCTTCCTTGTCCAGCACTTTTTTTCTTTTTGCTTCAGCCTGCTTTTCTCGCTTGGCTTTTTTTTCGGGAGTAAGCACATCCATCACCTTCACTTCGTACCGAATAACTTTGACTACCCCAAATTCAGGTGGAATTTGTTTGGCAAGCATTGAATCGACAGTTTGTAAAATAGTCGCTGAATCGCCGTTGGTTAACACGCGGAGTCCATCGAAAATAGCTACAGTCCTTTGAGACATGGCAACTGAATCAGGTAGCGTAAACTCCCTGGCTTCGCCAAAATCCCTTCTGCTTGATTGAACCAATGAATCATTAAGCCAGGTATGTGCATGAATTAATACGCTGGAGCCATAGGTGATCCTCGGCCCTTTTTTGTGGGTGTAGTTGTACACTACCGTTCCGGCTGAAGTGGTTTCCGGTTTTGTCTCTTTTTGGGCTGATGCCGCTAAAGTGCACAAACAAAAAATGACCAATAACAGGTTTTTCATAACATGGGTTGTTTTAAAGATGTTTGAACGCAAGTTGAAAACAAATAGTTCACAGTTTATAATAAACACAACGGACTGCCTTTTCAATAAACAAGAGCCATTCCGAGCCGATTGATAGTCAACTATTGTATCAAAAATGATTCGGAACGACTCTTGATTCGATACCCGAAATTGGGAATCAGTTTATTTCTCCAATCCTAGGTAAAACACCAGGTCAGATTTTGGAGGAATTGGTCCGCTGCCTTGTTCGCCATATGCGAGCTGGTAGGGGATGAAGAGGATACACTTACCTCCGCGATTGAGTAATTTCATACCTTCATTAAATCCTTCCACCAAATCACCTACGGTGAATGGGATTGGCTGGCCACGGTCGAATGAGTTATCAAACATCACACCGGTTGTTTTTAAAACGCCGTAATAGTGGGTTGGGATACTGGCGCCGTCTTTAACTGCTGGGCCATCACCTTGTTCGAGAATCACATATTCCAGGCCGGATGCAGTTTTTTTCAGCTTGTCGCCCAATTTATTTGCCTTATAGTCGTCGAGTGTTGTTTTTAACAAGGAACCAACTTCCATACCTTTTGCTTTTTCAGCTTCGGCTTTTTGTTGTTTTTCTGCTTCACGTGCTGTGATTTTTTCTGGTGTAAGCACATCAACTACACGAACTTCAAATCGGATATTTTTAATTTCACCAAATTCTTTGGGGATGCCACGCGCCATGATAGAATCGACAGGTTGAAGTACCGTTGCGCTATCTCCGTTTGTCATGTACAACAAGGCATCAAAAACGGCTGGCACTCGGTTTTTCATGACGCTGGTATCCGGAATGGTGAACTCGCGTGGGCCGCCGTTGTCGCGAACGGTAGATTGCACCAACGAATCATTAAGCCAGGTATTTACATTGATCAAAACCGATTGTCCGTGTGTGATTTTTGGGCCGCTGTTATTCGTATGAATAATAACGGTATTGCCGTTTTTGGTTTTAATTCCACCGCTTTTTTGACATGCAAATTGGAATGTCATCGTCAGGGCTGTGATTGCCAGAATGAAAAAATTACGCATTTCTTTAATGAAATTGAATGATTTTGAATGTTGAGAGTATTTGATACAATCGGTTAATTACATATCTGTTAATTCCGACTTGTATGCAGGTAATATACTTTTAAATTTTTCAATGGTTTCTTTGAGGCTGCTGTGGGAATAGGCGCCTGCTGCGTTTTTATGACCTCCTCCGTTGAAATGCTTTTTGCAGATGGCTTGTACATCGAGGTTGCCTTTTGAACGTAGGCTCAATTTGACAACAGTTGGCTGGTTGTGAATAAATGCAGCAAGTTTTACTTCCCGTATGCTCAGTAAATAGTTGACAATGCCTTCTGTATCACCACGTTGGATATTGAATATTTCATAATCCTTTTTTGAGAGCCAGATCATTGCGGTACGGAATTCAGGCCAATATTCCATTCGGTTAGCCAGGCAATGGCCTAACAGGCGTAGGTTTTTTTCTTCATTGGAGTTAAACACCATATCCTGAACCTGGGTGTCTTTCAGGCCATTGTCGATCAGATGGGCAGTTATCCTAAAAATATTTGGGTTGGTGGCATGGCGGAAAGATCCGGTATCTGTTACGATTCCTGTGTAGATACACATACCAATTTGTTCGGAAATCTTATCCGCATCCCCCAACGACTCGATGAACTGGTAAATCATTTCACAGGTACTGCTGGCGGCAGGTTCAGAGAACATGTAATCTACCGTTTCTTCAGGGTAAAGATGATGATCGATCATCACCCGAATACCGGGCAGGTCGCGTACAAAATCACCCAATTTGTCGATCCGGTTTAAAGCATTGAAGTCCAGGAAAAAAAACAAGTTTTTTTGCAGTAGTACTTGTTTACAGGATTCCGTTTCTGCATCCCAGATCAATATATCAGAAGCGCCAGGCAAGGCTTCGAACTCTTTTGGGAATTCGGATGGAAAAATGACATGGATTTGGTGCCCATACATCTCCAAAAAGTGTTTCAATGCCAATGAACTGCCGATTGCATCCCCGTCAGGGTTTCGGTGTGATAAAATGGCAACATTTTGTGGGAACCGGAGCAATTGCCGGAGTTGTGCGGGAATTTCCATATTGATGCCTAAAAAGCATGCAAAAGTACATTGTTTGGCTCGAATAGCGAGTTTTACCACAGAATATTTTTCAGTAAACCTTTTTTTCTGGCTTTTTTGAAATAAAATCTTGCGTTACCTTTGCGGCCCCATTCAGCCGTTCTCTAATTTATTCACTTTCTCATGCATCCACATATGGCAGGCAAGCGCACTTTTACCATGATCAAACCCGATGCTGTTCGCGCAGGTAACATCGGTAATATTCTTCAGCAGATCAATGAAGCTGGTTTTAGAATTGTAGCAATGAAACTTACCAAACTCAGCCTGGAGAAAGCCGGCGAGTTTTATGAAGTACACAAAGAACGTCCGTTCTATGGCGAATTGTGCGAATTCATGAGTAGCGGCCCGATTGTAGCTGCCATTCTTGAAAAAGATAACGCGGTGGAAGATTTTCGCACATTGATCGGTGCTACCAATCCGGCCAATGCAGCGCCAGGTACTATTCGCGCAAAATATGCTACCAGCGTCGGCGAAAATGCCGTTCATGGATCAGACAGCGATGAAAATGCTGCTATCGAAGGTGCATTTCATTTCGGTGGTGTTGAAATGTTCTGAAATTTGCAATAACCTTTATGTTTAATCCCGAATTTTGGTGGTACACCTGGATTCGGGATTTTCTTTTCGGCCAGACATTCCAGGCATAAAAAAAGCCGCCAGGGCTTTTACCACGGGCGACCTTAACGGGAATATAGGATTTAAATAAAAGTAAAGATGGTTATCTTTAAATGTTTTGTTTGATTGGGAGTTGACTAATACATCATCAATTTTCTACTTGCAGTGCCAAACGGAGTTTCAAGGCGGCAGGTATAAAATCCGGGCTCCTGAAAATCGGAGCGATGTAAAATCAGATGGTTTTCTCCCGATTGATATTGTCCGCTTTTGTTGTTCACTTCTTTGCCTTTTGAATCAAAAATTCGCAGCAAAACTTGTGACGCAGCAGGCAAACGAAACCACAAAAGGGTCATTTCAATAAATGGATTAGGTGCATTTTGCAACAATTCAACTTTGCCTTCTGTTTTTTGCTGCGCACTTGGTAACTCAAAATTAGCGACTGTCATGATACTTGATTATCACATCCGTAGGTAAGTTTTCTCATAGCTGACCTGTCGGACTTGGCGGTGAAACTGGATAAAGTTCAACGAGGGATATATTGCCTTAAAAACAAGTATTGTGCCAAAATGTGAGCATAAATTAATTTCCCCACAGAATCCGCCAAATAATTCGCAGAATCCACAGAATTTTAGTATCTAACCCTGGGTAGTACAAGTTAATTATCCCTTAATCAGGGTTATGTCGCCTTTTTTAAAGTTTTGTGGTTGTTGCCAAACCATGAAGTACGGCGCCGTTGGCAAATGGCTGGTAATGTACCGGAGGGAAGCGCCAGGCTCTAACAACCCAAAATCTTGAATTACTTGTCCGTACAGGTTGTACAGTTTAATACGTACCTGTCCGTTGCTTTTGTTTGCCAGGTTTATAACATTTGAAAATGGATTCGGGAAAACCTGAATTTCATCTGCAGGGGTAGCTTCATGGTTTGCCGAAACGCCAGGCTGATTTTGAATCGCCCACGATAGAATTCTTAAAGAAGCCGCTCCATTGGTTCCAATGGTGGCCCGAATTTTTGCCCAACCATAAAGTGTGTCACCATTGCTGATAATCCTTAACCCGGCGAACCCTTCAGGAGGAGAAAACCAGTTGCCTTCCTGATAAAGCCCAAAAATTCCATAAACTTTATAAGCAAAAGAACTGTAGTTCGCCTTTTTCCAAAGTTGCTGGGAGGAAATCAATGCATTTGCCGGAAGTTTTGCAATGAAACTATCCTGATCTATCATCCATTCCATGGAACCATGAAGCGATAGGGTAGATGTATATCCTCCGTTACAATCAAAGGTGAAGCATCCGCCACAGGTAAACTGTGCATCAAAACGGCCATCGCGGTTGAAATCCAAACTGTCGGTCAGATCTTCCACAAAGTCGCCGAACTGCATGAATGGCGTATTTAATTGAATGGTTTCCTGGCTGTTGTTTACCAGCAAGCCAGTTGTATCGCCGGCTAAAATCTGGCAGACGGCAAATGAGGCACGAAACATCAGGCAAAAGCTGAGCGTAATAAAACGAATCATGACAACTTTTTTTACAATAAGAAGTTGTCAGTTAATATTTCGCTGCCTGAAATTATTCCAGGGTAATTTTTACACTCTCCTGTTTTTTACGTCCAGCAACCAAATCAATGACCTGTTCTCGCACACCATCGTTGATGGATACCATGGCCGTGTTGGGCTCTGCTTTCCCAAAATCATCGGCGAAGACGGTAATATAGTGCTCCTTGCCAATCGGCAATTCGATTTCGTACTCTTTCGGCTTCAAACGTAGGTAGAGGTGGTCAATTACTTTTTTG
>JAEUUR010000135.1 GCA_016787465.1 Saprospiraceae bacterium
TAAAACGACATCAGTGGTAATACCTGTATTATAGCTAAATGGACCAATTACCGTATTTGTTCCTCCTGGATCAATAACAATTGTGAATTGCCCATCTCCAGTGACCGAAGCACAGGCCAAGTGGTTTACAGTTACATTATAGGTATAAGTGTCATCTGAGTCTGTACAAACAGTGCCGTTATCGGAACAATCAACAAAACTTGTAAAGCCCAAGATCGGACAGGTTGTACAGGCCGGGGGAGGCGGAGGCGTGAAATCTCCCTGAGCCATGATTCCACAATTAGACCAACAGACTACGTTGGAATAGGGTTGAACATTCAAGGTAGTACCTAGGAATGGCGTATTAATCACTCCGTACAAATTTCTCGGATAGTTTCCGGAACAACTTCCAAAGATAGTTGGACTCAGTGGCACGATACTTCCTACATGAACCGACTGAATTGGGTATTGCGTCCCATTTATTATTAATCCCGACTGATTTGCATAGGTTACACAGTCTGTTTCCGATATATCATGCCACGACTGCAAATACCAAGTAAGTGATCCATCGGGATTTTGATTTACCCGGATTTCATAGGTGTGGCTCAGAACGCGCTCAATTAAGGTAAATTGAATCCCCACAACAAGGAGAAATTTGAACAGGAACTGCATGTAGATATTATTCATGCGGGAAATAAATTAATGAGTTAATGCAACGGTATCGTGGCAAAAAGGCATTTTGTACTATTCCTTGCCAGGGATAGTACAAAATCAGAAATTGGGAAATAAAAAGTGGAAGTCTTGTCGCCAGTCAGTAGATAAACGATGGCGAACACAAACCTTTCACAATGAGACCGGGATTAAAAATTTCGGATTAATTATATTCAAAAAAAAACACTGCAAATAACCTTCCAAAAAGACATTCTACATGTTATCGAATAGGGTGATAATGGTGACAACCTAGACGAAAATGGTGACATGTCACTTATTTTCATCTCTTTTTTTCTGATATTGGGAAGGGGTCATGCCATATCGTTTTTTAAATTCTCTTGAAAAATATTTGACATCGCGCAAACCAATTGCATTCGCCAACTGCCTTATGGGAATTTTCTCTTCTAAATCAAGAAGGCTCCGAGCACGTTGCAATCGCAATTCATGAAGATATTCGGTTGCTGTTTCGCCGGTAGAAGCTTTTAACTTTCGTTGAAACTGTCGCCTGCCGGTTCCCATGGCTTCACTCCAGCTTTCCAGGCAAAACACCGGATCATCCAGTTTTTCGAGTGCAATTAATTTTGCCTTTTCCAGCCATTCAATCGGCTCATTTTTCGTGGCTGTGGAATTATCTTCTTGCGGTATTTCAACTTCGCCTTGTGAAATTTCTGGTATGTTGTAGTTTGATTCCTTGAACAGCATAAGATTATTGCGTAACCTCGAATTTTGCCTGATTAAAACGATTGTGAATATCCACGAAATTATGGTTGCAACCACAAGTATCCAAACCGACTTATGAACAACCCAACCGGAAACACTTTTTCTTTTGGCTGCATCCAGGAGTGAATCAGTCAGTGCCCTCATTTCTTCCTGATGGATTTGCTTCAGATTATCAAAGGTTGTTACCGAATGCACAAGCGCTGTATCCTGATGAACTTCATCAAAATTTTGTGTATATTGACCTGATTCATTTGACTCGGAATTGATTTTTCTGCTTTGGCTGAACATCAACTGCGTGCCAACTACAAAAAAGAGAATGAGCACTTTAAGACCGATGCCTACACATCCAATCAAGGGCTTTAGTCCAAAAAAATTCAACATATTCAAGTAAAATATTGATTCTTCAAGTTTTGGATTATCTCTCAGAAGCCTGTTATGTTGATGTATGATTATCGACGGAAATCACATGCTGCATCCACATTTGCTCGGTTCGGTTTGAAATCAAACCGATAGCTCATCGCTTGCAGCAATGTATCCAATGGTAAAAATCTTATGATAATGTAAAGGTGCTGTTTGGTCCAGTTGAAATTCGAACAGCAGTTATCCGTATAAAATGTTGCTTTGATATGAAACAAAGCATTTCGCAATAAATATTCGGCTTCAGAAAAACACTGCAAAAACCAAGAACTTGACAGTCTATTGACAGTGGTATGGTTCATATTGAGGGTGGTACTTTGGTGTAACAAAAAGGGTTAATTGACGCTGCAATATATATAAACTTTTGAAATAATTTTTTTTTTCAAAATAATACCAACAAATACATCGTCCTTAAAATACAAAATATTAAAAAAGGACACAATGTATAATTTAAAAAACAGGTGCGTCACCCCAGAAACACCGGGATGACGCACCATGGAATGACCAACTTGAATTTTATATTAAATTTCCAAGCTTTAGTTTAAAAGGTTAGGGGCGCCCAGGCTATTCCTAGGCACCCCCTTCTCCATGTCAAGACTTACTACTTAGTTTGGATCATAGTGCGGGTCGCACCGTCGTTGGGAGTTTCCACCCGGTACCACAGTGCTCCCATCGTGCCTATCAATTGGCGGTCGATTAAGAAAGTATTGTAGCCTTTTGTGAAATCTCCTTTTTGACTGAAGATCAATCTGCCCGATTCATCGAAGATGGTCAGCGTAGCCGTAGTTGCCTCTGGCAGGTGGAAGCCGATCATCGTTTTGTTGATGAATGGGTTTGGTTGGTTTTGGTACAATTCGAAGCCTACACCGCTGATTGTCATCCCCGCAGGGGATCTGAAGCGCAATGCCACATCCAAACGGGCTGCATCCATGTTGTATGCTTCTGCTTTCGTGATACGGCTCGATACGCCGAGCATTTCGCTCAACTTACCTGCTTTCTCAGCGCGGAACTTAACTGTGAATGTTTCAGAACCGTCTACCGATACCGTCAGAGCGTCTGCGAATACACCGAAGTTGTTGTCGCCTACCTTATCGCTTGTTACGATTCCATCCACGGCCAGGCCGTTGAGGTTCATCGTCATCTGGTAGCCTTGTACTTTCTCCGATGCATTGAATGTTACGTCGAACACTTCGCCTGCTTTCACATCGCGATCAGTTACATCGAACAACAGCGTGCCTGCAGCGCGGTCATCGGCCTGCATCAGGCTGTTTGCAATTACTGAGTTGTTAACGTCACCGATCTTAACACCTACGAAGTCTTCGTCCATTTGATTCGTCAGCGCTTCTGCAATCGAGATGTTCTCGCGGATTGTATCCATGAATGGATTCAACGGGTTGGTGAACACCTGTGCTTTATCAACGAAGCGCCAGCTCGTATTGTTCGGAAGTTCTGAGTAGATACCCAGGATCAACTTACGAAGTTCTACGATGTCGAACGTAGTGATCGAGTTGGACTTGTTAGCATCTGCTGCGATCATCTTGTACGGACTGCCCAATGGCTCAATGCCAAGGATGTGTTTGGAGATCAGCACCAGGTCGTACGTGGTCAAGCCGTTCAGCGGATTGTTGTCGTGCGCAGGGGTAATCGTCATCGAAGAGGCTACTGGTACTGAGTTCAGCACCTGGAACAAACCTTGGTCATCTGACAGATCGAAGTACGTGAACGGTGGCGTGAAGGTTGAGGTACCGTCAATCGTTATGCCGGCTTCTTCAACGCCGTCCGTAGCTTCTGTTTTCAAGGCGCCGGATACATTGATATGATCGCTGTTCGGGCAATTGCCTGCGTTGTCTTGTACGATAACATACGTTTCGCAGTAGTCTGCATTGCCTGCAAGGTCGATCGCCCAAAGTTCAACACACTGAGTGCCCAGTTCGTCGCACGTGAAGTTCACGTTCGTGATCGGGTTGCCTTGTGCGTCTACCGGGAAGCCTGTGCCGGTGCCGCACTTGCGGATACCGATCTTGATCCATGGAGTCAACGTGCAGTTGTCTTCAGTGTATTGCAGGAAGTCAGATGCCCACAGCGTGATCATGCCGGTCGGCATAATATTCGTGCTCAGGCCGTTCAGGCATACCACTGTTGGCGCTTTGCAGTCGCGAACGATGATCGTGTATTCGCAGATCGTTTCGTTGCCGCAACCATCCGTTACAAACCACTTGATCTTGTGTGTGCCGTATGGAAGCTGTGGCGTTACATACGTGTTCTGCTGTTGGAATGTGTTGAACTTCACACAAGCCGTCTTGTTGTTGCCAGATACGGTTTCTTGCAAGGCAAAGCCCCATTTCTGGTTGAACGGTACCGAACGGAAGTCGAACTCCAATGATTGTCCAGCACCCGTTACGTTGCCGTACCATACATTGTTCCAGCCCAAACCGCCTGGTTGGTTGCCCAACTGCGTGCTGTTTACAACTGTTTCCATCACACCGTCGCCGTCCAGGTCAAGGAACAACTGGTATTCGAAGTTGATGTTCGCACCAGAGCATGCATCAGTTGCCGTCAGGCAGATATCCGATGGTGCTTCGCACAGATCGTGTGATTGGTTGGCATTATCCCACCAGTACATCGCGTTCCACAATTGTGGATCGTTTGGCGTTACGTCGCAGACCGTTACAGGTGATGCTGGGCATTGTGCCACCGGATCTTGTGTGTCAATGATCTTGATGATCTGCTTGTACGTGTAGCAGTTGGCGTTGGCATCCCAGAACATCGAGTAGTTCGTCGCCAAAGCGTCGCTTGGGTTGATCTTAACCACCGATGCGCGCCATGGGTCGCCTACCGTCGTGATTGGCGATACGATTGGGCCCGGCAGGTTCGTCGGGTGGTTCGTGATCGCGTTCGGGTTCGGGTTCGGTACATCGATGCAAGGCAACTGTGGGTTGTAGGTGCACCAGTTGATGATCTTCCATGTACGCTCGATTTTGAAGCAAGCGTCTGGTACTACCGTGAAGATATCATCAGTGTAGGTTACGCCCAACAATTCGCAATCTTCGCCGAAGAACGTTGGTTCGCCGTAGTTACCAGTGCCGTCGCATACCGTTACGATCACGTCGTTCGGGAAGCGCAGCCAGTAATCCTGTTCGTAATTTACAACAATACGCTGAGTGCACTGGCTCGATTGGCCATGGCAATCGAATGCACGGAATGTACGTACGATCGTGCCTTTGTTGCAAAGCGTGTCGAAGTTCGTATAGCTGACGGTGTGTGTCAAACCGCATTGTTCCTGATAAACTTTGGATTCATCCAGGCAGCAGTTGTCGAGCACTTGTGCTTTGCCGTACAGCCACAGGCTTGGGTCGAATTGTTCGCAGGTAACGGTGTAGTTCTGTGGTGACTGACAGATCGGTTTGATCTTGTCTTGTACTTCCACCTGGATCATACACTCATTATACAATGGCGTGCCGTCCAATCCCAACACATAGTTTCCGTCCCAATCAACCTGGTACACACGCAGAATAACCGTTTGTGTAGTACCTACTTCGCAACAGTAGAATTTAATTGAATCCAATTCAGCCGTTGCAATATCGAATTCACTCAAACCACCTGGGTAGCAAGGCTCATGGCTCAGGTTGTTGATACAATCTGAATATGGAGCCATCCGGCGTATGGTGAATTTCAATTGGTTGCATTCGTCGTATGATCCATCGTTAAACGTAGTTGCTTTCACCCATGTTACACCGGCGCCTTCGCATCCGTCGGCAGGTGTGTAGCAATCATATGGATCATCCCAAGTGATACCCACTGTCGTGGTTTCATCGCAGGCAGCAACAGGCGGAATCAGGTCGGCAACCGTCAATTCAAATTCACAAGTAGCCGTATTTCCGCATGCATCTTCAGCCAGGTAGATTACTGTATGTGTACCCAAAGGCAGGCAAGTAGTCCAACCCCATTGTCCGAGGGTATCTGGCGCCCACCAGTTGTTACCTGGGAAGTCGGTCAATGTTCCAGTAGCAGTTACCATTGGCAATGGTGCGCCCGTATAGTATTCGTGCGGAATAATCATCGCTGAGATGTTATTCACCCGTGAACAGTTGTCCGTAATCAGTGCATCCGGCAGGTCAACTGTTGCGCAGCATTTGAACGGATCGGTTGATACCGTCAGGTTAGCCGGGCAAGCAATCTGCGGGCCTTGATTATCCATCACTGTAA